>JADGQE010000486.1 GCA_017882055.1 Thermoflexales bacterium | reverse complement strand
CCGCGCTATCAAGACGAGAAGTATCTCAATCGACATTTACTGCGCTGGCAGCCCGAGCTCATCGTGCAGCTGCCAGAGGGAATCGGGCTGGTGCCCTTCAAGTTGCCCGGCTCGGCGGATCTGATGACGGCTACGCTCGATTCGCTGCGCAAACATCGCATCGTGGTCTGGGGTAAGCATGGCGTAATGGCCCGATCGGACATCTCGGCGAAACGCGCGGCCGATCGGATCGAATATGCCGAAACGGGCGCGCGCTACGAATACATGAACCTGGTGAATCATGAACAAGGCGAAGGCTTAACGGCCGAAGAGATCCGGGCCGTGGCCGAATCCTGGAACCTGCAACAAAGCATCTTCTAGTCCGTTGTGTTTGAGGTGAGCCGATGAATTATCCCAATGACGCGCAGATTCAAGCGGCCTATCGCATGGCTCAAGAGCGCTATGCCCTGCTGGGCGTCGATACGGATCAGGCGCTGGCGACGTTGTCGAACGTGGCGCTGAGTTTGCATTGCTGGCAGGGTGATGACGTGGGCGGCTTCGAGTCGGCCGGTGGTGAATTGACCGGCGGGATCGCCGCGACGGGCAACTATCTCGGCAAAGCCCGCACGCCCGCTGAACTGCGCCGCGATCTCGATAAGACCTATAGTTTGATTCCCGGCCAGCATCGCTTGAATCTGCATGCGATGTATGCCGAAAGCGGCGGGCGCAAAGTCGATCGCAATGAGCTGCGGCCCGAGCATTTCACGGCGTGGGCCGATTGGGCCAAGACCAACAATCACGGTGTTGACTTCAATCCGACTTGTTTCTCGCATCCCAAATCGGCCAGCGGCTTCACGCTGGCTAGCTATGATGCAGGTACCCGCAATTTTTGGATCGAACACTGTATCGCCTCTCGTAAGATCGGCGAGTTCTTTGGCCGGCAACTCGGCACGCCGTGCATCACCAACATCTGGATTCCCGACGGTTTCAAAGACACGCCGGTTGATCGTCGTAGGCCGCGCGAGTTATTGAAGGACTCGCTTGATAAAGTCCTGGCTGAGAAGATCGATCCGCGCCATAACCTCGATGCCATCGAAGGCAAGTTGTTCGGTCTGGGGGCTGAAAGTTACACCGTCGGTTCGCACGAATTTTATCTGGGCTACGCGGTGGCACATCAAGTGCTGCTCACACTGGATGCCGGTCACTTCCATCCGACGGAAACGATCGCCGATAAGATTTCAGCGGTGCTGTTGTATCTGCCCGAAATCTTGCTGCACGTCAGCCGCGGCGTGCGCTGGGACAGCGATCACGTCGTGATCCTGAATGATGACTTGCAGGCCATCGCGCAAGAGATCGTGCGCGGCGGCTTCTTGCAGCGCGTACACATCGGTTTGGACTACTTTGATGCGAGCATCAATCGGATAGCGGCCTGGGTCATCGGTGCGCGTAATACCCAGCGAGCGTTGCTGCTGGCGCTGGTCGAACCGATCGAACAGCTGAAGCAGGTAGAGCAAGCCGGCGATTACACACAGCGTCTGGCACTTTCGGAAGAGATCAAGAGTCTGCCGTTTGGTGCGGTGTGGGATTATTACTGCCTGAATCAGGGCGTGCCGGTCGGCTTGAGTTTCATGGACACCATCAGGGACTATGAAAAGCAGGAACTTTCCAGGCGTGGATAGAAATCGAGAGATATTACCGAAGGGACTAATGTGAGCGAAGATATCCTGAATCAACTCGTGACATTATCAAATCATCTGGGCGACCCGGCGCTGGACTATGTCATTCTGGGTGAGGGCAATACAGCGGCGCGGGCGGATGCCGATTCTTTTTGGGTCAAGGCCAGTGGCTATGAACTGCGCACGATCACGGGCGATGGTTTTGTGCGAGTTGCTACCGATCGGGCACTCGCGCTGCTGAATCGTACCGACTTGAGCGATCAGGCCGTGAAAGACGGATTGGCCGCAGCGAAGATTGACCAAAGCGTGTCGGCGCGCCCATCCGTTGAGACGCTCTTGCACGCACTTTGTCTGGGCTTGGAAGGGGTACAGTTTGTCGCGCACACTCATCCAACTGCCGTAAATGCCCTGACCTGTTCGGTCGCTTTCGAAACCGCTTTCGATGGTCGCCTCTTCCCGGATGAGATCGTCCTCTGCGGTCCTGCGCCGTTGCTGGTTCCCTACACCGATCCGGGTCTGCCACTGGCGCGCAAGGCCAGGGAACTCATCAATGGCTACTTCGATCATTACGGTGAGCCGCCGCGGGTCGTGTTGATGCAGAATCATGGCCTGATCGCCCTGGGTCGCAGCGCGGCGCAGGTGGAAAGCATCACGGCCATGATGGTCAAGACCGCGCGCGTCTTGCTGGGTACCTTTGCGCTCGGTGGACCGCGTTTCCTCTCACAGGAACATGTCGATCGCATCCACACACGGCCAGACGAAATTTACCGCCGCCAACAACTCGGCCTCGTATAAGCGTGGTCAATCACCGGCATCTTTTAAGATTCCGGTGATCTTTCTGGTGATTATACACATCTCGAGAAATGCTCTCAGTCCGCGTCCGCGCGGACGCCCGCGACGCCTAGCGGGCCACCCATTCGCCAGTGGCGAGTGGGGTATGGCCAGACGCGGGCTTGGAGCACTTGTGTAT
>JADGQE010000485.1 GCA_017882055.1 Thermoflexales bacterium | reverse complement strand
ATCGTTGATTGCTGACACCTGCACTTGCGTGCGGTGCAAGTGTGGCTGTCAGTGAACGGCGCGGCAACCCTGCATGCAAAAACTCATTCGCCAGATCGAGCACGACTTGATCGCCATAGCGAACGCTGAGGTGGCCTGATCCGTTGAACGCGCCGATATCGGTCAGTTCAACATCAAAGGTGTCGCAGATAGCTTGCAACTCGGCTGTGTTTGATACCGGCACCGCCAGGACCATGCGTTCCTGCGCTTCCGATAACCAGATTTCCCATGGCGCGAGGCCGGGATATTTCAGTTTTACCAATTTGAGATCGACGTCGCCGCCGCACGTGCTGGCCATCTCTCCGACAGCGGACGACAAACCGCCTGCGCCACAGTCGGTGATGGCGGTGTAGAGCTTGAGATCGCGCGCGCGCAGGATGACTTCGATGACGCCTTTCTCGGTGATCGGATCGCCGATCTGCACCGATGCGCCGGCGACTTCGCCGGTCTGCGCGTCCATCGTCATCGACGAAAACGTCGCGCCACGCAGGCCATCACGCCCAGTCCGTCCGCCAAGCACGATGACGCGATCGTTCGGCTGTGGCGAGCGCGGATGACTGTTCCTGGGCGCGAGGCCGACGCAGCCGCAGAAGACGAGCGGATTTGAGGTGTAACCCTCGTCGTACAAGATCGCGCCGTTGACGGTGGGGATGCCGATTTTGTTGCCGTAGTCTTGCACGCCTGCCACCACGCCCGATTGAATGCGGCGCGGATGCAGCACACCTTCCGGCAGCAATCTGGGATCGAGGTCCTGCGGTCCGAAACACAACACATCGGTCGCCGCAATGGGCTTAGCGGAGACGCCCATCACATCGCGGATCACGCCGCCGACGCCGGTATTCGCGCCGCCGAATGGTTCGATGGCCGACGGATGATTGTGCGTCTCGACTTTGAAGGAGACTTCGTATTCGTCGTCGAAATCGATGATCCCGGCGTTATCGATAAAAGCCGATCGCACCCACGGCGCGTTGATTTGCTCGGTGGCTGCGCGGATGAAGGTTTTGAGAATGCCGTCGATAATTTCTGAATTCTGAATTCTGAATTCTGAATTCTCGCGATCCCTGATCCCTGATCCCTGATCGACTGTTACTAATGCCTTAAACGTTTTGTGCACACAATGCTCGCTCCACGTCTGGGCGATGGTTTCAAATTCAACATCGGTGGGATCGCGATCGATCGATCGGAAGTAGGTCTGAATCGCCTGCATTTCGGCCAGGTCGAGCGCGGCGCGTCGTTCTTTGGAAAGCGCCAATAATTGATCGTCATCGAACGATCGGATCGGGAAGACTTCGACCAGCCCCGATGATGCGGCCGGATGCGGAAAGATCGGCTCGATCGTGCCGAGGGCATAGCGTTGAATGACGGCGTTGGCCAGCAAGCGGCGGGCCAGCGTCTGCAAATCGGCTTCCGTCAAATCGCCGCACACGCAGAAACTTTGGCCGGTCGCCGCGCGCGCCACACCGCTTACGCCGATTTCTTTGGCACAGCGCACGATCTGCTCGGCCACCGGATCCGTCACGCCGGGCCGCAGCGCCGTCTCGATCGTGAAGGTCTGCGTATCTTGCCCGACTAAATGAACGACCCCGTTGCTTTCGACACTTCGCCATTGGAAGGTCTGTGCGACGGGGTCGCTAAGAAGTTGGGCGGCAAGCCGCCGGAGGTCTTCAGGCGACACGTCTCCCTCGATGAAGTAGAGGTCGTGGACCTCGATGTGCGTGACCCGATCGACGCCCAGCGCGTGCGCATCGGCCAACAATCCGTCTGCGCGCGGATCGGACGACAAGCGCGATGAAACGATAAGCGAGTGAACCAGCAAGTTTGTATCCGTCATTAATGTTCTGCTTGAGAGAGGGTGTGACTTGGCCAGACAACGCGCCTATTATACCAAAAACTTGCCAGATGGCGACCGGGTGTAAAATGTTATCAGCAATTCTCAATTTGACCTGTCGTAATGGGCAGGCGACTCGAAGTCGCGCCTCGTGAGCCGTTGGCTGAGCGTCCACACCGCTCCGCTGCGCTTCGGGTGCTATAGCCTACGTGGACGGGGCTTCGTCGGCGCAGGCCGACGGTCGGCGGTAGGCCCTTCAGGTGCGACTTCGAGTCGCCAGCCTATTGATGAGAATTGCTGAAATCTTATCAGGAGTTACCATGGTTAGCATCGATGCACTTCGCTGGAACGAACGTTATCAAGCAGGCGTCGAGCCTGTTTTCGGACAACCCCGATTGTTTTTGATCGAGGCCGCGACTTATCTGCCGGCGCGTGGATTGGCCCTGGATGTGGCGATGGGGCAGGGCGGCAATGCCGGCTTCTTGATCGAACGCGGGCTGAGCGTGATAGGCATCGATGCTTCAGAAGTGGCATTGCAACATGCCAAAGCTCGCTGGCCGATGTTGATGGCGATCGTGGCCGATCTGACGCGCTTTCAGCTGCCCGAGGGGGCATTCGATGCGGTGCTGAACTTTTACTATCTGCAACGCGATCTCTGGCCGGCCTATCGAAAGGCGCTACGGCCCGGCGGGCTGCTGATTTTTGAATCACTGACGCGTGATACGTTGATCGATCGGCCCGATTTCAACCCCGATTATTTACTCGCGCCCGGTGAGCT
>JADGQE010000129.1 GCA_017882055.1 Thermoflexales bacterium | reverse complement strand
TGCGGCGTCTCATCGCCCGGAATGCCTGGCCCGGTGTCGGCCACTTCGATGACGACCCGCGCCCCATCTTCAAACGCACGTACTTCAAGCGTGTCATCCGGATGGCTGAACTTGATCGCATTATCCACTAAGTTGTGCACGGCTAACAGCAGTAGATCGCGATCGGCTGAAACGGCGGGCAGCGGCCACGGCGCGCGCGGCAACGTCAGTGTCAAATGACGCTCGGCGGCTTCCGATCGCTCTTGCGCCAGATTCACCACTTGCTGCAATAACTCGGCCACATCCACCTGGGTGAGTTCCAGTGCGCGAGTTTCCAATTCGGCGAGCTTGCGTAAGTCGGCGGTGAGGCGGCTGATGCGCAGGGCCTGCGCGTCCACACTGCGTAAGGCGTCACGCTGGGCTGCGGGCGAGGCCGCGCCGGCCACATTGGCTAAGCCGGCGCGAATAGCGGTTAATGGATTCTTAAGTTCGTGATCGAGCCGGCGCAGAAACCGTCGTCGATCTTCAGCCGCCCATTGCTGCGCCTGCCGCTGCGCTCGATCTTGTATGCGCAGGCCGACCGCAATCACGATCGAAACGATCAATCCCAAGATCAACAGTAATAAGCCTATATCAGCGCGCAGATAAATGATCGGGTTTGCCAGCCAGCCACTGTTGAAGATCAACCACAGGCCCAGTCCGATCAGGCTCGGCAGCAAGATGATGGCCCATTTGCGCATCACGATCCGCCTTCGACTTTTCCAGCAAAGCGATAGCCTTCGCCCGAAATCGTTTCGATGTAACGCGGATCGGCGGCGTCGTCGGCCAGCGCGCGGCGCAGTTCGGCGATGCGCGTATCGACGGTGCGTGTGCCGGTGGGATAGTCCCAGCCCCACACGGCTTCCAACAATCGCTCGCGGTTGAGAAGTTCGTCGGGATGCGTCATGAGGTATTCTAACAAGGCGATCGCTTTAGGCGTCAACATCAATTCTTGCGGGCCGAGCCACGCGCGGCGCGCCCGCCGATCCACTGATAAGTCACCGCACATCAAGCGTGAGGCTGTGGTGAGCGGCGGTTGGCCGGGCCGGGCGCGGCGCAACACCGCTCGAATGCGGGCGGTGAGTTCGTAGGGATCAAAGGGTTTGTTGAGATAATCGTCAGCGCCTTCTTCCAAGGCCATGGCCCGTTCGCTCGATTCGCCGACCTGGGTCAATAAGATAACGGGCAGCCAGTTGCCGGATCGGCGCAGGCGGCGCAATGCCTCGCGGCCATCGACTTTGGGCATCAACACATCCATAACGATCAAATCGGGCGGTGAACTCGTGACTTGTTGCAGTGCCTGTCCGCCGTCCGCTGCGATCGAGACTTTGAAACCGGCGCGTTCCAGAAAAGGCGCGAGGTTGTCGGTGATGGCCGTCTCGTCGTCGACGAGCAAAATGTGCCAGGTGCGTTCCGGTTCTGCCATATCGTTCTCTCGCTCTGGATGTACTTCTCGGTTTCAATTCGTGATGAAGCCTATTATAAACTTATTTGCCGTTAAGTTGGAACGGCAGGCGCGAAAACAAAGCGGGGCGACTGAATCACCAGTCGCCCCGCTTGCTATTTTGTTTAAGACTCATCAGTTCAAGAGTTCGATCAACTCTTTGGCCACCTTCGCCGGATCGCCGACGATGGCGGCATCGGCTTGCTTCAAGATCGGGGCGTCGGGATCGGGATGCACGGCGACGACGTAGCGCGCGCCTTTCATGCCATATGTGTGCATCGTGTCGCCGCGAATGCCAAGTGCCACGTAAAGATCAGCGGATACACGTTCGCCCGTGACGCCGACCACATGCGATTCGTCGATGTACTTTTCGTCGATCGCTTCACGTGCCCCGGCCAGCTCCGCGCCGAGTTTGGTCGCCAGCGATTTCGCCGCGTCAATATCACCGACCTGCCGCCCGACCGAAACGATCCGCCGCGCATTCTTTAGCTTGGGTGCAGGCAGGGCGTAATCAACCGGCCCGATCGTTTTGATCTTTGCTACGACGCCATCCAAGTTCACGGCGATCGATTCGATTTCGCCGTAGCGCGAGGCATCGGGATACGGCGCGCCGAAAGTATCGGGCAGCACTGTGGCAAAGTGCGACTTCGCTCCGGCGGTGGTCAGCACTTCATAATATTCGCCGCCGAAGGCCGCTCGTCGCCCGACGAAAGCGCGCTCGAAGTCATCGACCTTGAGCATTACGCAGCGGCTGATCAAGCCTGCTCCGAAGCGTTGAGCCAGTCGCGGCGCTAATGCATCGCCGATCGATGTCGCGCCCAGCATGGCAAATTCCGGCGGTTGCGAGACGAAAAGATCACTCAACACTTTCAGCCACGGCTCGACGGCGAACTCAGCCAGGCGCGGATCATCGGCCACGTACACACGATCTGCGCCGACGGGGAACAATTGACTCGCAAGGTCTGTAACATCGCTGCCTGACAGCGCGACTTTGACGTAGAAGCCCATCAGGTCGGCCATGGTGCGCGCGCCGTAGGTCAGTTCCAATGTAAGCGGGGCGAGTTTGCCGGCATGCGTCTCAGCTACAACCCAGATGTCGCGAGGTTCTTCGGAGAAGTTTAGTCGTTTCATAGTCAGACCTTTTCCTACTGCGTGTTGCGTACTACGTAATTGCGTATTGCGCAGTACGTATTACGCAGTGCGTATTACGCAATAATCTTTTCTTGTTTGAGCATCACCACTAGATCTTTCGCGTTGCGCACTTTCGTGCCGGGCTGACGCGCCGGTGGAAAGGCGTCTTCCTTCTTGATAGTGGACGTGCGCAAATCATCTTCGCTCAGCGAGAGATCCTCGGTTGTCCAGGTTTCGACTTGCCACTTCTTGTAGGCGTCCATCAAGCGCCCGCCGTTAGCGTGTTGGCCGCTGAAGGCTTCCGCTATGATCGAGACTACGGCTGGCAGTGGTGTTTCGACTGCGACGAAGCCACTGTGCTGAACAATCGCGGCTAGCACACGGCCTTTCACTTCGGCTTTCGCGGCGCGCAAAATCTGTGGCCAATCAAGCGCTTCGGCCAGGCGGGCGGCGATCTCACCACTGCCCGTATCCAGCGATCGATCGCCGCACAGCACCAGATCGATCGGGCCGAGCTGCTTGATGGCGGCGGCCAGCAAATTCGTGATCACCTTCGGATCCGGGTTGCTGTCCGATCGAATCCAGATCGCCCGATCGGCCCCGCGTGCCAGCGCTTCACGCAGCGCCTCGTCAACGCGTGCCGGTCCGACGGACAGTGCGATGATCTCGATTGCAGCCGCATTGGCTTTGATTTGCTCGGCCACTTCCAGCGCGGCTTTGCTGGCCGGATCAAGCACGTACTCTTCACGAATGACGAAGACTTTTTCGGCTTTGCGATTGACGGTGATGCCGCGCGGATCAAGTAGCTGTTTGATGCAAACGACAATCTTCATAGGACAATCCTTTTGTAACCACGGATGTCACTGCTGAAAGCCAAGAATCCGTGTCATCCGTGGTTCAGCGTCACGGGCGAATCTTCACGCCCACTTCGCGGAACAGCTGCTCGGCGATGAGGATGCGTTGAATCTCATTGGTGCCTTCGAAAATTTCGGTGATGCGGCAGTCGCGATAGCTGCGCTCGACGTCGGTGTCGCGGCTGTAACCCAACGCGCCATAGATTTGCCCGGCCCGATCGACACAGCGCGAGGCAATTTCTGATCCGAGCAGCTTGCACATACCGGCCTCTTTGATGAAAGGCTTGTGGTTGTCGACCAGCCACGCCGTGCGGTAGACCAGCGACCGCAGCGCCTCGATTTCGGCGGCCATATCCGCTACCATGAACTGGATGCTCTGGTTCTGCGCGATCGATTTGCCGAACTGTTCGCGCATGGCCGCCCATTCCAAGGCGTGGTGCAGCACCGACTGCGCGCCGCCCAGTGTCGCCGCGCCCAGCGACACGCGGCCAACATCGAGCGTCTGCATGAACACGACGAAGCCCAGGCCGATCTGACCCAGCACGTTTTCTTGTGGCACGCGGAAGTTGTCGAATGACAGAGCTGAAGTCGGCGAGCCGTGCAGGCCCATCTTGTGCTCGTATTTGCCCGGGGTGAAACCTTCAGCCGGTGAGCCGTTGTGCCGCGTCTCGATCACAAAGGCGGTGGCGCCGCCGCGCGCACCCAGCGCTGGATCGGTCACGGCCAGGACGGCCATTACACTCGCCAGTGGGCCGTTGGTGATCCACATCTTCGATCCGTCGAGGATGTAAGAATCGCCTTCACGGGTGGCGCGCAATTTGATCGACGCTGCATCCGATCCGGCCTGTGCTTCGGTCAACGCAAACGCCGCGATCTTTTTGCCGGCGCAGAGATCGGGCAGATACTTTTCGCGGAGGTGCTGGTTGCCGCCGAGATAGATCGCCATCGCGCCGATGCCGATGTGCGCGCCGATGACGGTCGCCACGCTGGTATCCACCCGGCCCAGCTCTTCCATCAAAATGCAGTAGCCCGTCTCGCCTGCGCCCAGGCCGCCGTATTCACGTGGAAACGGCACGCCCAGCAAGCCGATCGCGGCCGCTTTCTTGATCACGTCCAGCGGCGGCTGGCTGGTGCGATCGGCCTGGCGCGTTGCCGGGCGGACTTCTTCTTCGGCAAATTCGCGCACCAGTTTGCGCAGCGCTTGATGCTCGCGTGAAAATTCAAAGTCCATAGTTACCACCTGTTAGTTGGTCAACTGGTTAATTGGTCAACTCGTGACTGGTTGATCAATCGACCAGTTGACCTGTTGCCTGATTAAAACTGTCCCGGCCGAAAACCATACAGCGCGAGCACGGCCACCGTGATTGCGGCCGAGAGCAGCGCACCGATGATCGTCTGCGAAAGGGTGTGGCCCTTAGTTCTGACGCGCGCCCACATCGTCAGTGGAATCAGCGCAATCAAGGGTGTGGCGATCAACCCGTAGAGATAGATCATGGCGCTGACGGGTCCGGCGACACCGGCCGCGTGCCCGCTCGCCTTAAAGAACAGGTTAACCAGGATCAAGCCCAGTACCACGATCACATAGGTCAACATCATCGCTTCAAAGACCGGCGGAGCCTGAACGATCTTCAGGACGACGAACCCGATCGGGTAACTGACTGCCATGAAGACAAAACTCATCACGCGCTGTCGTTTTTCAGTCGAGGCCCAGGGTTCGTTGCGGCGCGGAATGTAGAACAGCAAGCTCAACGCCGGAATGACCGTGAGGAAGATCACCGATACGCCCCAGCCTAACACCCGCTGTGGCACGTCGGGCCGCAGGCTGAAGAGCAGCAGCGTGAGCGCCGCACCGGCGATGAATGGCACGTTGACGATTTGCGAGATGACGATGCCCAGGCTGTGATAGGTGCGTCTCAGGTTTTTACTCATGGCTGGATCATGACTCCTGCGCTTTCGAAAATTTGCTGTGCGATCATTACGCGCCCGATCTGCGGGGTGCCGCCGATGAAGTCCAGCGCGCGCGCATCGCGGTAGATGCGGGAGATGGCGTACTCATCGCTGAAGCCGTAGCCACCGTGCACCTGTAACATGCGATTGGCAGCCTCGCGTGCGACCTTCGCGCCGAACAGTCGGGCCATCACGGCCTCGTTCTTGAACGCCTGGCCTTGTCCGGCCAGCCAGGTCGTGTACTCAATCAGATGGCGCAGCGCTTCGACATCGATTTCCGTATCGGCGAAGTAGTTGCCCAACGCTTGTTTGGTTGCAATCGCGACGCCGAATTGCTTGCGTTCGACGGCGAACTGCTTGCCGAGTTCGAACGCGCCTTCGGCGCAGCCGAGTGACAGGGCCGCGACCGCCAGCTGCATGTTGGTGATGGCGGCCTGCGCGATGGCTGATCCTTCGCCTTCGCTGCCGATGCGATCGATCGCGGGCACACGGACGTGATCGAAGTATACGGTGTTGATCGATACGCCGCGCAGTCCCATCGTCGGCTCACGATAGCCGATCTTGATGCCGCCTGTCTTCGCATCGACGGCGAAGACGGCCGGGCCATTCGTTGTTTGCGCAACGACGAGCAGTGTCCCGGCAGTGCCGCCGTTGCTGACCCACGTCTTGACGCCGTCGATCACGTAAGCCTCGCCATCGAGTCTGGCGCGCGTCGCCAGGCGCGATGTGTCCGTGCCGGCATCCGGCTCGGTCAGGGCCAATGCGCCGAGGGACTCGGCTAACTTCGGCAGCCAGCGTTCTTTTTGATCGTCGTTGCCATACTTCACGATCATTGAGGCAGCGAAGCTATTGTGCGTAGCCAGTGTCACAGCGGTGGACATGCATACTTTGGCGATCTCTTCGAGTAACAGCGCATAGCTCAGCGGATCGAGCGCCGCACCGCCGAAATCTTCGGGGATCATCGCCGCGAGAAAACCCTGCGCCGCTGCTTTCTTCAACAGATCGCGCGGCGGCTCTTCGGCTTCATCGGTGTGCGTTGCAACCTTGGCCACTTCTTTCTGCGCAAAGTCGCGGAACATACCTCGGAACATCAATTGTTCATCGGTTAAGGAGAAATCCATAAGGACCTCCGGTCATTCAGTCATCCGTTGTCAGTTATCAGCATAAATCACCGCCGACTTGACAACTGATAACCGACCACTAATAACTATGGACTGACTACTTATCCTGAAACTTTGCTTCGCGCTTTTCCAGGAAGGAGAATACACCTTCGCGCGCGTCGTCGCTGGCTGCCACAGTGACGAATTGCTTCCGTTCATTAGCCAGCCCGTCGATCAGATTGGCGTCGAGGCCGCCGCGGATGGCAGTCAGTGCGGCGGTTACAGCGACCGCGCTCTTGCTTGCGATCTTCCTGGCAAGTCCGATCGATTGACGCATCACCTCGCCGCCCGGCACGACCATGTTGATGAGTCGCAGCTGCATGGCTTGCTGCGCGGTGATCATTTCGCCGGTCAGAATGATCTCGGTCGCTTTGCCCGGCCCGACGATGCGGGGCAGTCGCTGCGTTCCGCCCCAGCCCGGAATAATCCCTCGATCAATTTCCGGCTGGCCCAGCCGCGCCCGATCGCCGCAGATGCGGATGTGGCACGCCATCGCCAGTTCAAGCCCGCCGCCCAGACACAGGCCGTTGATCGCAGCGATAATCGGTTTATTGGATCCCTCGATCTTGTTGAATACTTTTTGCCCGGACTCGATCATGTCTTGGGCGCCCAGCGGGTCTCGCTTCTTAAGGAGTTCGCCAATCTCACCGAGGTCGGCCCCGGCCACAAAGGCCAGTTGGCCCGCGCCCGTAATCACGATCACTTTCACGGCCGGATCGACGGAGAGCGCGTCGAGCGCGGCATCGAGCTCGGCCATGGTCTGGCGGTTGAACGAATTGACGGGCGGATGATCGATCACCAGTGTCGCAACTTTATCTTCCACGGTATAACGAATGAAATCGGCCATGTTGCTCCATTTCTGATTGAGGTTAATTGGTTAACGGGTCAATTGGTAACTGGTGATTAGTGATTGGTTAACTGGTTGACCAATCCCTCATCCCTGATCCCCAAATCCCCAGTTGCCTGATCACACGTATTCTAAGAAGCCAGCCTTCGCCTTCACACCGGTGTGGCCTTCTTTGACCAACTCGTATAACCTGGCTGCTGGATGGAAACGCTTGCCGTACTTCTTCTCAAAGTCCTCAAGCCCGGCTACTAAAGTGTCGAGGCCGAGCTTGTCGGCCAGGGCCAAAGGTCCCAAACGTTCGCCGCCGACCGTCATGCCCGTGCCCGCGATCATGGCCATGTCAATATCGCGCACGTCGGCGACATTTTCTTGCACGGCGTAAGCGGCCTCGTTGATCAATAGGTACATCAAACGCTCCGGCCTGAACTCGCCGAGCCGCCGGCCGCCATTCATCCTGGCGATCATTTGCCTGACTGGCTCATCGGTGTTGTCGCCATAACCGTAAAAGCCTGCGCCTGATTTCTCGCCCAGCCGACCGGCCTTGACCAGCTGCTCGAACAACGCGGCGGCTGCCATGCGATCACCATACTGCGAATACAGGTACTGGCCCACGTCATAGCAGACGTCAAGGCCGAGAAAATCCATCAGCGTGAAGGGGCCCATCGGCCAGCCGTAATCGACCATCGCTGCGTCGATCTGCTGGGCCGTCGCCGCGCCTTCCTGCAGACAGAGTACCGCTTCGTTAAGATACGGCGTCAGCAGACGATTGACCAAAAAGCCGGGGCACTCTTTGACGACGACCGGAATCTTGCGCAGTGTTTCCGTGAAGGCGACGATGTCTTGCACGGCTTCATCGTCTGTCTCTTCGCCGCGAATGACTTCCACCAGCTTCATTACATTGGCCGGGTTGAAGAAGTGCATGCCGACCATCTTATGCGGTCGCTTCGTCGCGCGGCCCATCTCGGTGATCGACAGCGCCGAGGTGTTCGAGGCGAAGATCGTGCCTGCGGGGCAGATCGCATCGAGTTCAGTGAAGATTCGTTTCTTCAGACTCATCTTCTCCGGCACGGCTTCGATCACCACATCGACGTCGGCAAACTCGCCGTAATCGAGCGCGGGCGTGATCAGATCGAGTTTGGATTGCATCTCACCGGCGCTCATCTTGCCTTTTTCGACGCGGCCCTGATAGATACTGCGAATTTGCGCCAGGCCCTTATCGAGCATGGCCTGATCGACATCCTTCAATACGACCGGCAGGCCCGAATACGAAATCACCTGGGCAATGCCCGCGCCCATCGCGCCTGCGCCGACGACACCTGCTTTGAAAATATACATCGCTGATCTCCTTTCTTGTGCTTGGTAACTACCTCGACAATGTTAGATTCGTCATTGCGAGCCGCAGCTGTATCGCGGCGAAGCAATCTTCGTTCGGGTGAGTCTGAGATTGCTTCGCAAAAAGCGCTCGCAATGACGCCGACTCAGTAGTTACACCGTTTGGCTCGTTGATCAGATGATTGGCTTATCCCGCGTTATTCGTCATGCCCATAGGCAAACAGCCCGCCGATCGACTGCCGGTGGTAATTGCGCTTGATCGCGTCGCCGAAGATAGGCGCAACGGAAATGACGTGCAGCTTCGGCGGACGCTTCTCTTCCGGAATGTAAACCGTATCGGTCGTGACGATCTCCGTGATCTGCGGCACACTCGCCAGACGTTCCAGGGCGTTCGCGGTGAACACGCCATGCGTGCACGATACGCAGATTTCTTGAAGGCCGCCTTCGACGAGAATGCGGCACAACTCCACGACCGATCCGCCGGTGGCAATTTCGTCGTCGTAGATGATCGCGCGTCGATAACCGTTAATGGAGTGGCCCATCAAACCTGAGATGTGTACCTTCGAGTCCGACACGCGTTCTTTATTGCCGTAGGCGTTGGGCAGACCCAGGCTGGCGGCAAAACGCCCGGCCGATTTGGCATGTCCCGCATCGGGCGCAACGACAATCGTGCCGGTCAGATCGCGCGCGCGGAAGTAATCGGTGAAGGCGTAACGCGCCGTCAATGGATCGGTCGGTATGGAAAAGAAACCGTGAACCTGCGGTGAATGCAGCGTCATGGTCATGACGTGCGTCGCGCCGGATGTCTCCAGCAAATCCGCCACCAGCCGCGCCGTGATCGAAATGCGCGGCGCGTCTTTCTTGTCCGATCGCGCGAAAGAGTAATACGGAATGACCGCATGAATCTCGCGGGCAGCCGCACTGCGCGC
>JADGQE010000484.1 GCA_017882055.1 Thermoflexales bacterium | reverse complement strand
TTGAAGGCCACGTTCGCTGCAAGCCTATTTTCAAGGCATTTTCCGAATGCGCTCTTACGCGAAACCATGTAGAAACTAAGAAGTGTTAGCTACTCAGGGTTTGCTCTCTGGTTTTCAGGCGGGCTACTTCCATCTCAAGTTCTTGCACCCGGCTTTTCCATTGCTCCTTACTCTTGTCCAGAAAACGCATGCGGTTCTTGAGACGCTTGACACTTGTCTTGGCTCTGCCGTGTTTGGACTTCCATTGATCGCGGCTCTTCTCAAAAAACGAGCCAGCTTCCTGACGGGGCTTTTATAGGTCTTGGCTTTGACAGCGCTTTGCATTGCTCTTCACCTGAATCAAGGTTGACCAACTATAGTTGCGATTCTCGCAACGCACAAGCCCCTGCCAAAGAGGAACAAAAATGGTATGCTCCTGCCACAGCGAAACTGCCCGAATAGAGTCATTTTTCATCAGCCCAGCCGCCGGCTAAATGCCGAGCGCCACTCTGATAGGTGCACTCATTGGTGCGGAAGCCTGCATACGCCGTGCCCGCGCGTGCGCTGACAAGATGATCGCACTGGGTGCATCGGAAGCGCGGCGTACCATCATGCCCATCGTGAAAGATCAGCCGCGCGCATTGACCGGTGAAACCATAGAATTGGCAATCAACATTCCGACAATAGCACGTATCGGTTTTCATGGAGGCAGTCACCCCTTGAGGGGATGACCTCAAGATAACTACATCCAAATGCAATCACAACTAAGAATTTATGCCTTCACCGTTTACAGGGACACTACCCAATTTTTAATTCGAGGGTGATTCAACTTGATTGAGTAAGTTAGGAGTTGCTTCAGCCAATGTGGCCGAGCGCTGCTCGCATTTTGCCCATACTTCCACGTAATCATTGGCTGATCGGAATAGTGTCGCGAAGTCTTCTACCGCCAGGCCTTGATTTCGGATGTCTTGCAGGAAGTCGGGCAGCAAGCCGAAGTGTGCCAGGCCGTCAAGATTGATGTCGAAGTCACGGCGCGGCCCGGCATAACAGCGTTCCAGCGGTGGATTGTCACCTGCCATGTCCTGCCACTTTTTCCACACCTTGCTGATCTTCTCGAACCAGCGCAGCACATCATCATCACGCTCGCCCTCGGAAAGTTCGAGGCCGCGCTTCACCAGGTAGGCTGCCCATTGCTCGTCGCGCCAGCGGCCTTTCACGTCCGATCGGGTTGGAATGACCGCCGGATCAGCTTCAGCGGCCAACCAGAAACCGCGCGTGATGTTATCGACGTTGTCCTGGCGAAACAGCATCGCCAAAGCATTGTCGATGGTGGTCAGCGAGATGGGCGGCGCATCAGCGTGCGGGTGCTTGTCCCGATCGGGCTGGAAGCCCGCCGCATATTGCGCAATCGCTTGCCACGCTTCACGCTCTTCGCGATCGTAGGCTTTGGGGCCACTCTCATCGAAGCGATGCCAGCGATAGTCGCGGATGGGCGTGGCGTAGCGGACACCATTGACCTGCGCGTCGATCTGCACGCGGCGCAGCGTCTCGCGATGTTTGTCGCCGCGGATGCCATAGGCGGCGAAGGTGCCAAAGCGCGGGCCGGGCAGCCCGGCTGCGCCGTTCACATCGCTCCCGATCGCGACGCCACGGCCGCCCATTTTCTCGACCGCGTACAGATAGCTTTCGGCCCACGCGGTGCTGGAGCCGGCGCACGAGCGCGGCACTTTGTGGGCCAAACGCGGCAGGACGTTGTCGAAATCCAGCACGTCGCCTTGATTCAGAATCGGCGCAATGATACCGCCCAGCCGCCCGATGCGTTCGACCTGATCGGCGCGCTTGCCCGCTTCATGCGCGACTTTGTGAACGTCATCTGTGGCATAGTGATGGGGATCGCTCCGGTCGAATTCGACATCGGCGCTGAAGGCCAGATCGCGAAACCAGGCGTGCGAGGAAATGACGGGATAGGCGTGACGCTCGGCCAGATCCAAAGCCGCATCGGTTGATTTTTGCGACATGTGATCGATGTCGATGATCAGGCCGCGCCGCATCATCTCTTGCAGCAGGATGAGGCCATACTCGTTGAGGCCGCGCGCATTGGCATGGCCGCCACTCACTGCTGGGTGATCCAGCGCCTCAAACAGATCGCGCACAGCCGGCACCTGGCGAATCAACGCCTGGCGGTGCATCGTCGGCTGGGGCGACATCGACTTGCCGCTCGCGACGACCGCCCGTTCGGCGCTGTCTGCCACATCCGCGCCATCGCGATCCAGGCGGTAGCGAATGCCTGATTCCCAGGCGTTTTCCACGTTGTAATGGCGGCCGGTCACAAACACGTTCAAGATGTCCAGCAGGCGCATGTAAACCGCCGTGCCGCCGAAGGCATTATCGGTGAGGTGGATGGGCGTGATCTGCCGGATGCCCAGGCCGTGCAGCCAGTCCAACTCCGCGCCGATGAGCTGCCGCGCCCGATCGAGATCGTCGCCGCACGCGGCTTGCAGGTCTTCCAGGCGACGCCAGTTGCCCAGCGAATCCACTTCGACGCCCAGCACCACGGCGAGTTTATTCGCTTTGATGATCGAGCGCGCTTCGTCGGCCGAATAGGCGATCTGCAGCCAACCTTGCCCCGGCCCGCCCGCCTGCTGATCGAGATCGATCACCATCCGCT
>JADGQE010000128.1 GCA_017882055.1 Thermoflexales bacterium | reverse complement strand
CTTGCCATTGATGGAACCTATTATTGGCAGCGGCGCAGTCTTAACGCGTGCGCCGCGACCTGGTCAAGCGGCTTTGATGCTGCTGGATGCGCTGGAGCCGGTAGGCATCACCATGCTGTTGCTCGACGTGTACGGGATGATGCCGGCGTTAGGCGCGGCGGCCATTGCTCAGCCGATGTGCGCGGTTCAAGCGATTGACAGCGGCGGATTGTTTCCACTGGGTACGGTCGTCGCGCCGATCGGGCGTGCGCGCCCCGGTGAAGTGATCCTGGGCGTTAAGATGAGTTATGAAAGCGGCGGCGATCTGGAAGTGGAAGTTGCCGCAGGAACTCTGGAAGTGCTGCCGCTGCCGCAAGGACAAAAAGCCATACTGCGATTGCAGCCGCGCAATCGCACGATCGATATTGGCCGCGGGCCGGGTCGGGGGGCGTCGAAAGTGAATGTCAACGGCGGAACGGTCGGCCTGATCATCGATGCGCGCGGCCGTCCGCTGGCGTCGAGCCTGTCAACTGATCCGGCCAGGCGGCGCGAGCGAATGCAGCAGTGGCTGTGGGATATGGGTGCGTAATGAGTGAACCGGTCGCTTACTATCCGCCAGAAACTCAGGTGATACCGCTTACGTTGATCCGCCGCGAGCGGATGCTGCCGGTGCCCGGCAAAGTGCTGGTGGCGGCGGGTGAACGCGTACAGCCTACGCAAGTCATCGCGCAGGCCGATCTGAGCGGCGAAGTGCGGATTCTGAATGTGGCCCGTGTGCTGCGGGTGCCGGCCGATCGGGCGGCGCGTTTCATTAAAGTCAAAGAGGGTGATGAAGTGCGGGCGGGTGCCCTCATCGCCGCACGCGGGATATTTGGCGCGGCCCGCGTCCTGGCGCCCGTCGATGGCCTTGTCTCGCGCATCGATAAAGACACAGGCCGGGTGCTGATCAAAGTCATCATCAAGCCGTTTGATCTGACGGCGTATCTGCAGGGCACCGTGGCCAATGTGATGTCGGGCAGGGGAGTGGTGATCGAAGCGACCGGCGCGATCGTTCAAGCCGCGATCGGCTTCGGCGAAGAATCGTTTGGGGTGCTGCATGTCGTGGCGAATGAGGTGACCGATGTGTTGCGGGCCAAATCGATCGACGTCTCATCGCATGGCGCGATTGTCGTCGGCGGCGCCTGGATCGATGAATCGGCTTTGCAGCAGGCCCTGCAGTTGCAGGCGCGCGGCATCATCGCCGGCAGCATGGAAGGCCGCTTGCTGGCGCAGGCTCGATCCGTGCCCTTCCCCATTTTATTGACGGAAGGACTGGGGCGCATTCCCATGGCCCGACCGATCTTCAAACTCCTGCAGAGCCAGGCCGGACGTGAAGCTTCGATCAGCGCGATAACGCGTACGCGCTGGGGCCTGACTCGACCGGAAATCCTGATTCCGCTGCCGGCCGATTCAAAGCCATTGCCGCCGTCCGCGCTGGGCACGCCGTTGACGGTCGATGCGCGGGTGCGCGTGGTGCGCGGGCCGCGTCAAGGTGAGACCGGCACGATCAAGACGTTGTTTGATCAGCCCCGCCGAATTGAAAGCGGGGCACGTTTGTATGGCGCAGAGGTTGAGCTAGATGTATCGGGTAAACAGTTCATTCCGTTTGCCAATCTGGAAATTCTACACTAGGGGCCGGGACCTTGAACCGGGTTGAGGCTGAGGCGAATTGCCTTGTCCTGGTGATTATACACAAGTGCTCAAGTCGGCGTCGGCCATGCCCACTTGCCACCGGCAAGTGGTGGCCCGCCAGGCGCCGCCGACGATCCGCGGAGCGAAAACCGAGATGTGTATAATCACCAGTTTGTCCGTTTTGCTTTAATAACGATTTGTGTATAAAATACAGTGTAACGTGCTGTGACAATTCGACAACGGGTCTATACTCTGTACAGGAGCAAATGCAATGGCGCTCGATAATGAAAATCCTGAAGCGAACGGCAATGGCAATGGCGATGAAGTGGCTAATCGCAATTTTAGAATCGTCGTGATCGCGATGGGCGGTGTCTTCTTATTGGGATTGATCGTAATTGTGTTGGTCCTGGTCAGCAAATCGGGCGCTAACGCAGGGGTCGTTGCGACTCAGCAAGCCCAGCTGGCGCTCGCTGAGTCGATCAACGCGACCAACACCGTCGTGGCGGCCGTCACATCCACGTATACACCGTCGCCGACCGCTACGCCTGCTCCGGCGACGAATACACTTGCGCCAATCAAGACATCGACGCCGACCACAGTTGCGCCCGCCAGTACGTCGGCCGTGACGACGACGTCATCCGTCAGCGGCACGCTCGTCTCGAAAGTAACGGCGACTAAGTCAGCCGGAGCGTCAGTCTCCGCCGGCACACCTTCAACTGCGACCAAAGCCGCGGCATCTTCTTCCACTACCAAAGATGCAACTGCTTTGTCGGCGACTGCGACCAAGGCAGCGGCTGATGCAACCCTGGCGAAGACGGGTGCGGGCGACACTTTGGGTTGGTTTGCGCTGGCCGGCGGGTTGCTGGTCGTGTTGGTCGTTGCCCGTCGCTTGCGCATGGCGCAGAACTGAAGTTGCCACAACGCAAAGCCGGTCAACCCGATCATGCCATCGGTTGGCCGGTTTTGTTCAAGCATTGGAGATTAGAAGTTTAACCGTGGAGGTTGGAGGTTGAGTGCGCAAGCAGCGCTTCTCCAGCCTCCGTTTCCATACTTTCAATCCCAGCCTATTAACTTCCATATTCCAGCCTGTGACCTGTATCTTTGAGCTGCTGATCTATGACTGACCCATCATTTCTTCGCTCGTCTGATCTTTCCCGCCTGAAAGAGATCCTCGCGGAAGGCGCGTGCTGCTCGATTGTCGGTTTGAGCAATGTCGGCAAATCGGCGCTGCTGCGCGCTGTCGCCGAACCGGAGACTGGTCCGAATGCGCCGCTCAACGTCTACGTGGACTGTAATCTCATGTTGGCTCTGACCGATCAGGCTTTCTATGAAGTGACGCTTCGCTCGGTTTTGGGTGTAGCCAAACACCTGACTGTCAAAGTCCCGGCTAAAGCGATCGCCGAAGTTGAGAAACTGTATCGGCAGGTCATCGAGGCGGTTCAGCCGGGGGCGATCATCGCTTCGCTGAGTTTCAACGAAGGAATTGCGCTGTTGTGCGAGCAACTCCAGCGAAGGGTGGTGCTGCTGTTTGACGAGTTCGATGATCCCTTTGGCACGCTGGATGGCCGCGTGTTTCTTAACCTGCGCGCGCTTCACGACAAATACGAATGCTTGACGTATGTTGCTGCCACAGGGATGTCGCTGCGTGATCGCCGGCAAGACAGCGAGACGGGCGAGTTCTGCGAATTATTCATAGGTCATCAAATCACCCTGGGCGCATTATCTCAGGAAGATTCTAGCCGCGCGGTCAGCGCATGGGCCAAAGACGATGGCGCGATGCTTGAGCCGGATGAGGTAAAGTTTGTTGTCGAGCACGCCGGGGGACATCCGGGTCTGCTGCGAGCCGCGACGCAGCTGCTGGTGCAGGTGGCGTCCGGTGCACCGATCCATTCGCGTGCGCAGGCACTGAATCTGGTGCACGACAAAATGGAAAGCGATTTGGCCGTGCGCGATGAATGCGCCAAGTTGTGGTCGCAGCTGTCGCCGATCGAGCAGGATGCGTTAGTCGGCTTAACGTTGGACGAAGAGGAGGCACTGCCTGCCGCGGTGCAGGCTGAGCTGATCGTCAAAGGCATTCTGTTGCCAGGCAAGCCCCCGCGCATTTTCGGCGAGTTGTTTGCCGCGTTTGCCCGCCGGCAGCGGCATATGCGTCAGCCGGCTCAAGCCGGAATTCGAGTGGATGTGGATGCCGGCGAAGTCTGGCTGGACGGCGAGCGCGTGCCGACCCTGACCGATCTCGAATATCGATTGCTGCTGCTGGTGTATGGCCGCATGGGGAAAATTTGTGACAAATATCAGATTGTCGAAGCGGTGTGGGGCCAGGATTACATTGATGAAGTCGATGATGCCCGCATCGAAAAATTGATTAGCCGGCTGCGCTCGAAGATCGAGCACGACCCGGCCAACCCGCGTCATTTACTGACGGTGCGCGGGCGCGGCTACAAACTAGCCGCGGTGTGAAGGTGGCGCAAAGGATGACACCATGCCAGAGCAAATCCTGATTGTCGAAGATGATATCTCGATGGCCCATGGCATCCGTGATGTGCTGGAGATGGCCGGTTACAAAGTGGAAGTCACCGACAACGGCCGGCGCGCACTGGTTATCCTGGAAACTTTCAGGCCGCAGCTGATCATCTCGGACATCATGATGCCGGAGATGGACGGCTATGAACTCCTGGAAAAGGTTCGCAGCCGGGCTGACTGGGTTACGATCCCCTTTATCTTTCTGACGGCCAAGGGTCAGCGCACCGACATTCGCGTTGGCAAACAACTGGGCGTGGATGACTACCTGGTCAAGTCGGTTGATCTGGATGATTTGCTGGTCGTCGTGCGGGCCAAGCTCGATCGGGCCTTGGCGCTGAATCAGCGCACGCAAGTGGAGATGACTAACCTCAAGAATAGCATCCTGAATACCCTCAGCCACGAGTTCCGCACGCCGTTGACGTATATCACGGGTTACGTCGATCTGCTTCAGGAAGGCACCTGGGGGCCTGAAGACCTGCAGCGTTTTCTGGCTCGCATCAAAGGCGGCAGCGCCCGCTTGAATAGGCTGATCGAAGATTTCTTACTCCTGGTGCGATTTGAAACCAATGACGTCAAGCAATCTTACGACATGGACAAAGAGCCGTTCAGCAACTGGGCCGCCATGCTGGGCCGCATTTTCGCGGATTATCGCGAGCAGGCCGATCGCCATAAGGTAGAACTGGTGACCGACCTCCAACCCGAACTGCCGCTGATCGAAGCGCATGAGGGCTTACTGGATAACGCTTTTCGCCGATTAGTCGATAACGCCATCCGGTTCTCCAGGCCACAGGGCGGCCGCGTGACTGTCGAGGTTAAAGCTGAGGGCAAATGGGTGGTGGCGCGTGTCATCGATCAAGGCATCGGCATTCCGCCGGCCGAATTGCCCAGGATGTTCGATCGTTTCCATCAGATCAATCGCGAGCGCATGGAGCAGCAAGGCTCCGGTATTGGTCTGGCCATTGTGAAGGGCGCCATCGAATTGCACAAAGGCCAGATTGAATGCCTTAGCCAGGAAGGCGTCGGCTCCGAGTTTATCGTGCGCTTGCCCGTACTCTGATCGGCTGTCAGACGGCTGTCGGGGTTGTGTCAAGCGGCTGGCCCGATCAGGTGTTATCCTTGACCATGTAATCTAATCAGACTCCACAGGAGGATTTCCAACAATGGCTTCTCTACTTGATAAAGTTCGAACGTTGATCTCGGCAAACTTGCATGCGATGGTGGATTCGGCCTTGAAGGCCAACTCGGTGGCGGTGATGGACGAATATATCCGCCAGGCTGAGAATAACCTCGACGCGCTGGAAGATGCCGCCGCGACCGTGGGCGGTGAAGTCAAAACACTCAAGCGCAAAGCCGACGAATACGCGGCCCTGGTTACGAAACTCGACAAGGACATCGATGCGTTGCTGCAGCAGGGCCGTGAAGACCTGGCGACAGCCGCGCAGTCCAAGTTCAACTCCACGCAGAAATTGGCCGAGCAGTACAAAGAACAATACGCACGTCAGCAAGCTGAATATCAAAACCTGCTCGATGCCAAGCTGAAGTTGGAAGCCAAGCTGACGACCACCAAGCAGGAACGCGAAGAACTGCTGGCCCTGCTCGATCTGGCGAAGTCCAAGGAACTCACCGTCAAGACGATGAAGTCATTGGACGACATCGTCGGCAGCGGCGACGCCGACATCGCCCGGATGGGTGAATCGATCCGCGCGCGGCTGGACAAGGCTTCAGCCAGGAGCGAGACGATGGCCAGCCGCCTCGACGATCAAATGGATCAGGTGCTGGGCAAGTCCGAGCTCGACAGCCAGCTGGCCGAGCGCAAGAAGCGCCTGGGCATGGCCGGCTGAACGGGACGAGCCACGCTCGCTACTCACACGACGCCCTTTACGATTAGCAGAATGGCGAAAGCGGGCGGGGTCGAGATGCTCGGCTCCGCCCGTTGATTTGCCTGCTTGCCAGGTGGGGTTACAATAGGGCCTAAGGCATCTGTCCCGCAGGTGCGGTGTTTCAACGGCCGGGTGGGTCTATCGGCCGGCCGTCAATCGTTATGCTCGTCGACACCCTGCGGGAGTTTCTGGAAGGCGGCGAGCGGGAGTGAAATCGAATGAATCGAACACGTCTGATCTTCTTTGGTGTTGTCGGCCTCGCGATCATTATCGTGGTGATCAGCCTGGTGGCCCGCTCAGCCGGTTCCGGACCGATCGCGCCGCCGACCAGTAACGAGCCGCTCGAGGTGCGCGTCGTCGTCGCGCTGCCGGTCGAGTCGTGGGTCAACGAAGCCGCCACTCAATTCAATGGCGAAGATCACAAACTCGAAGGCCGCAAGATGCATGTCACGATCGTGGCCATGGACGGACTGACGGCGCTCAGCCGCTATGACAGCGCGTCGTTCGACCAGCTGCCGACGGCCTGGATTCCTGATTCGCGCTACCTCGTCGAGCTGGCGAACGCGGCATACAAAGATCGCCTGGGCCGCGATGTGTTTTTGACCGACGGCGAGTATCGCGCCAAACCGATCGCGCTGTCACTGTTTGCGTGGGGCATTTACGGCAGTCGCGCCAAAGTGCTGGAAGCCAAGTTCGGCGAGATCAACTGGCTGACGCTGCATGATGCGGCGATCACCGCCGGCGGCTGGCCGGAACTCGGCGGCGATCCGGCCTGGGGCTTCTTCAAGTTGGTCGTGCCGAATCCGCGCAAGAATGTGGGCGGCCTCGCCGCGATGGTCGCCGCAGCCGGTGAGTATTACAACAAGCCCGACATCGGTGTGGACGATGTGACCAAGCCGGAATTTCAGAAGTGGCTGAAAGAACTGATGGGGTCCGTGACCGACATCAGCGGCGCGAGCGCCTATACCGCCGAAGACTTTGCGCTATTGGGTTATTCAGTGGGTGACGGGGGGCAGATGCTGGAAAGCGATCTGCTGGCGAACATGGCAGGCATTACCAATCGCTGGAAAGATCCGCTGGTGGTGCGCTATCCAAAGTTTGTGACCTGGTTCGACTTTCCGTTCAGCGTGTGGATCGGCCCGGAGACGAGCGCGCAAGAGAAGAACGCCGCGCTGGAATTCCAGAAGTATTTACTAAGCAATCCGATTCAGCAAAAAGCCGTAACCTACGGATTGCGCCCGGTCAATGCCGATGTCACCGTCGATCAACCCGACAGTCCCTTTACCAAATGGAAGGACGCCGGCATCACGACGGTGGTTCAGCGCACTTCGGCCATGCGCTCGCCCAATCGTGATGTGCTGCAATCGTTGCTGCGCTGGTTCGATTTGAATGTCGCTCAACGGTAGCGGTTGTCTTAGCGTGTATTGCCGACAGAACGGGTTGCGTGTTTCGGGGTGGGTCGGCTGGCGCACGTCATACGCAGCACGCAGCACGCTTCACTTTCTATTCGTCAACTGAGCAGGTTGCCATGTCTCGTAACTCCTATCGCCCTCCCTACAAATCTTCGGCTCCGAATCCCGGCGGCTGGATCACGCTGCTGATCATCGTCATCGTTGCCTGCGCGTTGTGTTGGCCACTCAGTGCCCGGCTAGTGGACGGCATCGGCAATGCGATCGGCGGTGTCAAATCGATCGTATCAGGACCGCCATCCACTTCCGCGTTGACGATTGCGGTCTCGCCGGAAAAGGCCGATCTCTTTCGCGCGCTGGTCGATCGCTTCAATCAACAGAACCTGAAATCGACCAAGGGTGAGGCGCTGCGGATCGAGACCGTGCAGCTCGATCCCGAATCGATGCTGGATGCCGCCATCGCCGGAAATTTCCAGGCCATGTCGCCCGATTCGTCGATCTGGCTCGATCAACTCGATCGGCAGTACCAGGCCCAAACGAAAGCGGCGAACGGACTGGTCGGGCAAACGGTGCGCTACGCGGTGACGCCGGTCGTAATCGCGATGTGGCGCGACAAAGCGCAGGCGATGGGCTGGCCGAATAAGCCGATCGGCTGGAACGATCTGTTGCAAGAAGCCACGACCAATCGCGACTTCAAATGGAGTCACCCCTCGACCGCTTCGGCTTCGGGCTTGCTGGCGACGCTGGCCGAATTCTACGCGGGCGCGGGCAAGACGCGCGGCTTGACGGCGGAGGATGTCCAGTCGAAGAAAGTGCAGGACTACGTTTCGGCACTTGAAAAGACGGTGCGTTATTACGGTGAAGGCGAGTTCGCGATTGCGCAGCGGGTGGTGCAGAATGGCCGCAGTTATCTGGATGCCTTCGTCGCGTCCGAAGCGATCTTGATCTGGGCCAATCAGCAGCCCAACGTCGATCTGGTGGCCGTTTATCCCAGCGAAGGCTCGTTGTGGCAAGATCATCCGCTGGCCTTACTCGAATCCGCTAACCTGACGGACCTCAACCGCGAAACTTTCCGCGCGTTCGCCGGCTTCATCACTTCGCCCGACGCGCAAAAAACGATCCTGTCACAGGGTTATCGGCCGGCGGATCTGAGTATTCAGCTCGACGGGCCTGATTCGCCGATCAATGCCAAACGCGGGGCCGATCCGGCGCAGCCACAGACGGCGCTGCAAGTGCCCAGTTCCGCGGTGCTCGATGTCGTGCGCGAATCGTGGTGGGCGACCAAACGCCGCACCAACGTCGAACTGGTGGTCGATACGTCGGGCAGCATGGACGGCGAGAAGATCAATAACGTCAAGACCGCGCTGCGCACCTTCGTTGATCAGATCCAGAGCGATGCCGAGCGCGTCGGCCTGATCCAGTTTTACAGCACGGTCGACGAGCAGGTGACGATCAACGACTTGAAGTACACCCGCAGCCAATTGATCACAACGATCGATGACTTGCAGGCCGGCGGGGACACCGCGCTGTTTGATGGGATCGCAGCGGCTTACGATCGATTGCAGCAGCTGGGCGATCCCAGCCGCATCAACGCCATCGTAGTGATGACGGATGGGAAAGAGAATGCGTCAAGTATTTCACTCCGGCGGTTGATCGACAAACTGCAGCAAGGTAACAAAGGCAATGTGCAAGTGGTGGTGTTTGCCATCGGCTACGGCAGCGACGCCGACATGAATGTCTTGCAGCAGATTGCCGCGGCGACCAACGGTCAGGCGTATCGTGGTACGATCGAGACGATTCGCGGCTTGTATAAGATTCTTTCGACGTACTTCTAAAACGTGGTGCGTATTGCGTGATGCGTGTTCCGTTTGTACATCACGCAACAAGTTCGCTATGAGCATCGACGAAGTCTCGAAATGGTTAGCCGATGGCCTTGCAGCAGCTACTGCCGGCAATCGTGTGCTGGCACGCGAGCTGCTGCAGCGGGTGGTGGATGCCGACGAGAATAATGTGCAGGGCTGGCTGTGGTTGAGCGGCGTCGTCAACACGCTCGAAGATCGCGAAGTGTGTCTGGCCAATGTGCTGACGCTCGATCCGGCCAACGAAGCGGCGCGCAAAGGGTTGGAATGGGTGCGCGAGCGGATCGCGGCCACGCCGGAGATCGAACCCGAATCGGCGCTGGCGCACCTCGAGCCGGGCACAGCGGCGGAAGAGCATATCA
>JADGQE010000127.1 GCA_017882055.1 Thermoflexales bacterium | reverse complement strand
GCCCATACGCCGCCGCGGGATGGCACGCCGTTTCGGATCAGGTTGACGTGATCTTCATGAATCATGTGGACATCAGGCCACAGCCGCGATGGCGCGATCGAGAAAGTTTAGCCGGTGCCTTTCACATACTTGTCAAAGAACTCGATCGATCGCTGCATGGCCAGGCCAAAGCTCTGCGCGAGGTTATGATCGTCATTTTGATACGTGTACAACTCGACCGTCTTGCCCGCAGCCTGCATCGCCTGATCGAGGCTTTGCGAAAACACGTACGGTACTTCCGTATCCGCCAGACTGGCATGGAGTTGCAATGGGCCGGAGATGTCGCTTACAAATGAGATCGGTGAGATCGAGTTCCAGAAATCGGGGTTCTCGTCGGGCGTGCCGTACTGTTCGATGAGATCATTGCGCCAGTGGCCGCCTTCGGCTGCGAATTCCGGATTCGGCGTTGGAGTTGGCCCATTAAAATCAGGGTGGTGCCACTTGGTCATGAGATCAGGGTACGAAGCGACGACGCCCGACCAGATCACGCCCGCCTTGATATCCTTCGATATAACCATGGAGCGCAGGGCGATCATCCCGCCCATCGAATGTGCCCACATACCGAGGCGATTTGGATCGACCTCGGGCAGCCGCTTGACGGAAGCTAGCGCATTCAACACATCGATGGTGTAATCGGGTGTGCCGTAGCCGCCCGTGGCGACACCTTCCGAACTGCCGTGCCCGCGATAGTCGGGCTTGAACACGACGTAGCCGCTGCGAGCGATATCTGCCACGTAATTGACGTAGCGCTCCGTAGTGCGATAGATACTGGGCGGAATGTGGCCGTGATCAAAAATGATGGCGGGCCAGCCGGTAGCCGGTTTCTCGCCATTCGGAATGGTGAGCAGTCCGTAGATCTTCAATCCGTCCGATTGATATGAGGCAATGTATTGCCGATAGTTTGTGCCGCGCGGCAACTCTTGTTCGATCGTAATGTCGCTTCCCGGATAGGCGCGCTGACGCATCGCTGCAATGGCCAACGGGTTCAGTGTAGGCGTGGGCGTCGGTGTGACGGTCGGCGTGGCGGTTGGTGTGCTGGTCGGTGTGCCGGTCGATGTCGGCGCTGTCGTCTTTGTCGGTGCAACAGTCGGCGTCGATGTCGAAGCTGCTTGCGCGATCGCCGCGGGTTGCGGCGGTTGGCTGCTGCACGCGGCAATGAGCATGAGCAAGAATAGCGCCGCGCCTAACCGTGCCACGGATTTCAGTTTGTTCATTTCAATTCCCCTTGATCTACGGTGCTGCGAACTGCCAGACTTATTCAATTGGCTTACCAACTCCTCCATTGCAGACTGCGCCCGGTTCAGGTGTTTGTGGCCCTTGCTCGTAGTGAGTGATGAATAGGGGCAGTCGCGAGTCGTTGGCATCGTCGAGTTGTAGCTGCAGTCCCCAGGCTGAGGCCACAACCGGCTTGGGCAAGCCAGGATATGGCGAGAGCAGTAGATGGTCATGCCCGCGCACCAAACTGCGCAAATGCTCTACGGCGTCCGCCGGCAGATCGGGTTGATACGTAATCCAAACGGACCCGTGTTCCAGTGAGTGCACCGCGTTTTCGTTGTGAACAGGCTGGTCATAAATGCCGCAATTCTGCCAGACTGGATTATGCACGCCACCTACTGGAGGTGTCTGAGGATAAGTCACCGGTGCGCTGGAATGATCGCGCGCCAGATTGCCGTAAGTGACCACACCGGCAATGTCTCCGGGCTTCGGAGGATTAAGCACAAGGATAACCAGGATCAGTGTGATGACGGCTCCGCCACCGACGAGCCAGATGGATAATTTGTCATTCTTTGTCGAGCGGCGCTTTTGTAATTGACCGGATTTGCCCGTAGATATTCTTTGTGAAGCTTTAGTCATGCTGGTATCTCCTCCCGTGAGATGATGGCTATGGCGATTGAGTATCGAACACGGTGTTGAAAGTCTCCGCTACTAACGCAGTGGCTCGCCCGCTTATACAACATCCCCCGTGATGCGCAACGAGACCACGCTGGCCACACGACCCTAACCCCAAAAATTATACCCGGCCAAGATTAATTATTGATGAAGATGTCTGTTAGCAATGCAGAAACCAGGTTCCGCCTGCTCCGCAGGAGCCGGAAACCTGGTTCCTTTTTCTATATCAATCAGCTGTACTCAGAACGGCTATGCGATCAGGGCAAAATGGATTCTCAGTCCGCCGCCTTCGCCGCTTCGACGCGTTGGTGGATGAGGGTTGACATGGGATACCTTTGGAAATTGGAGTCGGATGATGGCTCAACAGCGCATTTCATCGCCTGGCTGCGACAGGGGACACCTGCGCTCTACGATCCATTAGGGCCGCACGCCAATGACATGATGCTTCACGCGTCACTCAGCAATGGGATTGGCCTTAACCGCTCACTCGATGATAAATGAGCCGCAGCCCAAATGAGTCTGCCGGCCGATATGGAGAATCGAGGCCAACTCGAGATAAGGGATGAGCGGATCGGGAATGAACAGAAAAGTTTGCGAGCCGCCCCATTTCCCCGGCCAGCCTTTCGGCGCACGCTCGAGCTCTTGACGACGCACCGGGAATTCGGCCGCTTGTTCGATCGCGCCGCGCAGCGCGGCCTGGCTCTCTGGATTCAGAACCTGCCACACATCGCCGGCGTTGACATGGCGCTTGTCAGAAATGAATGCGCTCATGCGTAACGCCAGCGCTTCGAGTATTTCGGGTAAGGTAGGAGCGGGTTGTGCTGCCGGAAGATCAAAAGGCGTCAACCAGCTCAGCCGATCGGGTGTGCGCTCCGAGGCGAATGTAAACGTCAGTCCATCTGACCACTGAGTGGGCAGCACGCGCCGGCGCAAGTCCAACTTGCCATCGCTGGCGACCGGTTCCCAGTGCAGTCCATGGGCCGCGTAGATCGCCTGGATGTCAAAACTGCCCCACAGACTATTGGGCCGGAACCAGCGCGGGTCCGTGGTCTTGCTGGCTTCTTCCATCGCCGGCAAAATGACTTCCAGGAACAAGCCGTGATCCGCATTTTTCCCAACCAGCTTGAGTTCCCATCGGATCAGCTCACCTTGCCCATAGACTTGCTTGCCGGGATAAACAAATAGGATTGTTTCGATCGGCCAGGTGACCTGCGGCACAGGAATATTTTTCTTTTGAGTGTCATCGTAGCCGGCCCATTTGGCCAGGGCTTTATGCCAGGGCTGTGCCTCGCGCGTCGGCAGACGTTCTGCAATCAGAGTTCCCAGGACGCGCGATAGATCGACGGGCAGGCAGGCTGGCAGCCGCACCATCGGTCGGTTGACTTTCCACACCAGCAGATAACGAATCAGGTTAATCGGTTCAATAATAGGCCACATAGTCCATCAAGTTGTACAACAGCGTGATGCGGTCTTTGGACCACTGCCGAATGCCCCAGGCGCTCAACATGTCTTTGGCCTGATTGTTCAAGAGGCCCATCAGCCGTCCCCAGTAAAACTGAGTCTCGGCGGAATCGTCAATCAGCAGCAGCTCGTGCAGCATGTGCTGCTCGTCAGGCTGCAAGAGCGTGCGAAAGACGGCCGCCATCTCCAGCACGCTGAGGAACTCAGCCAGGTCAAAGGTCAGGACGCCTTTGCGATCGAACACGTGGGGAATGAGTACCTGGTAGGGCCGGGCGTAAAAGCGCACCCGCAGGCGATCCATCGGGAAATTGGCTTCGTAATGAATAATGCGGCACAGCACGTCGCCCATGCTGGCGCCGCCGCTTAGACCAACGGTCGGAAAAATCTGGGCCAGCCCTTTGAGTTCATCGCCGTGATACAACCCCAGTTCTTGCAGTAACGGCTTGAGTTCGCGGTGACGCAGCATCACCAGGAAATGGTTCTGATCCTGAACAAATGTGCCCAGCACGCGGCTGTCTTGAAAACCCTGGCTGAGCTGTCCAGGCAAGCGATTGACAAAACCCCAGATGACGGCGGACTCGCGCGACAGCTGGCCCAGCTGACGGGCGGTGTTGAGAATGGCCTGGCACGCCCGACAGTACCGGCCGGAGTATTGAGCTGAAGAAGATCGACGCGGGTAGATCCAACACCGTTGGCAGGGACCCTGCAGCGCAGATTGCGGAGGCCCGAGCTCTTGCTCGTGGAGCAAGAGCTCGGGCTGTGTTTCCAAGCATTTCAGCGTGGCCAATAACTCGGCGCCGGTCTGACTCCGGCGCAGCCAATCAAAGCCGCTTAGCATCGAGCGCTGTCACCAGTTCGCTGTGATAGGCAATGGCGTTGGGCTTGAGCCAATCATTGATCCTGATCGGCATGCGCCACGCTTCGCTCGATTCTGATCGGTCCGCGTAACGGTTTGCCCAGTTGATGAGGAAACTCTCCGGTTGGATGCTCAGCCGCAGGCTGCCGAAGCCGAGATAGCGATTGTTGCCGATCTTGTGCGCCAGACCCGGTTCGAGTGCCACACACCAGATCAGCCGCTGCAGTTCTTGATCGTCCAGGTTCCAAAAGCGGATCGTGAAGCGCGCGCGCCCGCCCGGCAGGATGGCGCGGAAGTAACTGGCCTGCACCGCATCGGGCGCAAAGTCGTCGAGCCGTGTGACCAGCGGGGCCAGCGGTGCATGCGGGAACAGCCGCCAGGTCTTGTTAATTTGCAACCGGGTCGCGCGCGAGTCGGACGCGCTCTGCCACTCGCCATTGTTGTACTTCCACTTGCCATAGGGATAAGGCACTTTGAACCAGGCTAGCTGAGTCTGAGGATCAAAGGCTCCAAAGCTAAACGCCAGGCGGCCCATGAGTGCTTGATTCTGTCCCGTACCCACCCACCCGAACAGGCTGTCGGCCGGATTTAAGTGGCCAATGTCGGAGCTGGACTCTTGGGAGTCACTGGCGATGGAATAGATGTGGCGCAACATTCCTTTCAGCGTCCGGCTGGGCAGCGCATAGGTCTTGTTGGCAGCGCGCAGTTCGGCCCGGGGTGAAGCCATGGCAAAGAAATCCCAGCCGTTGACCGGGCCATCGCCCAGCGTCGCAGTGAATGATGGCTGGCCGCTTTCGCGCACATTGGTCGGCGTGAGCACCTCGGCTTCGATGGTCAGCGTGCCACAGTTGCCGCCAAACGCGCGGTGCGACGTAAAGCCCAGGGAAGATTTAGGTGGGGTGAATACACTGGATATGGCGGGTGCAATCGGCTGCAGCGTCTTAAGTGCCTGAGCCGCCGCATCGCCTTCCAGGGCAAGTCTGTGCCAGGCGCCGTCTTGCACTAGCGGCTGCTGGCCGAACAGTTTGGCGCTCACACCCTGCGGATCAGCCGTCAGCCAATCCAGCCGGTTGATCGCGGCTTCGACCCAGCCAAAGCCGCTGGTCTTCTCTCCGCCTAAAGGAATGTCGCCCTTTTTGAAATCTTCAATAAAATGAACGAGCAGCGACATCGCTTCCAGGTCTTTTTCGGCTACATCCTGCACATCGATTTGCAGATTGAAGACGAGTTGATCGCCGTAAGCAAAGAGGTAATCGGTCTTGGCCATCTCGACCGGCTGTCCGGTGCTGGGATCCATACGCACCCCGTCCATGGCGCACCACGCGCGTCCCGTGTCGTGCGGGTCGGCCAGATACGCATCGGAAAAGAACACCAGGCCTCGCCGCCGCTGCGCGCCGAATAAACGATCCAGCATCTCGGTGGTCTTGCGCGACTCGCCCCAGAGTGTCCTGAGCACTTGCGCGACGCGCTTGCGAAACGCGCCTTTGATGGTGCTGCCGGGAATGTAAATCTCCCACGCGCCCTCTTGCTGTGAGGACGGCGACCAGGTGAGCATTCGCATAAAGACGGTGTCGTAGGGCTTGCCGTATTTTTGTGACACTTCACGATTTGCCGGGCCGCCCGCGCGAAAATCAATGTGATGCGGCTGGGCCAATTCCAGGCGCGTCTTTTCGCGGTGGCTCTTGAGAAACGCGATAAAGTTGCGGTCGTTGGTGATGCTCTTGCGCAGGTTGACGGGCGCCAGCATATGCTGGAGTTTAACCCGGCTGTGCTCCTCTAAAAAGCTGCGCCAAACCGCGGCGTTCACCCCTTCCGGCGGCTCGTTTCGATTATTCCATTGGGCCTCGTTAATCTTGCCTTCCAGCAGCAGGGTCTTGATCAGCAAGTGGCCCTCGCGGTTCGTGATTTCAACATCCACCCAGGCATCGCTTTGCAACAGCTTGACCTGCTGATCGACTTGATCGTAAAAGCGCGGCATGATCGGCTGGCAGGCTTCGGCGAGCGTCGCGGTCAGGGCCGCCTCGTCTTCAAGGTGAGCGGCCAGACGATCCTGCCAGACCACGTCCAATTTCAGGCTGTGGGCTACTTCGAGCCACGCGGCGGCGTTGAGTTGACGGCTGGTTTCACGCTTGCGCTCCAGCCCTTCCAGGATTCGCTTGACCATGTTGGCCTTTTTGCCCAGTGCTTCGTTGAGCGCGGCCTCGATGGCTGCCTGGCTGGGGAAAGGCTTGTCGCACAGGGGACGAACGGTGTCGAGCATCTCCCTGGAAAGCGGATATTTGCCTTTGCCCAATTTAGGTAGAAACGCCGACGGCAAAACCCACAATTCCACTTCACCCATCGACTGCTCGCGCAACCAGATGGCGATGCTGCGCGGCAGATACGTGGCAAACTTGTTCTTCCAATCGTCCGAGTTGAGGATCGGTCCACCGATGGATAACTCTAACCGGCTGCGAAGTGGGGCTGGCAGATCCTTCATCGCGCCGAGGAGCAGGCGGCCATCAATTGCGGCGAAGGTGGGTATTTCAGGATCCACTTTGCCCCAGTTCCAGCCGACGAGAACGGGGTTGAGGGCGTTAAAGGTCAAGCCCAGCCGCAGGTGATTGGCGTTGATCTGCAAAGCCGGCACAGTCTTCGCTGCGAAAGGCGTTGCCAGGTCGAGCCGGACGCGGCCCAGACCTTTGCTTTTGCCGGCGCCAAACCAAAAGCGGCCGGCTTTCAGTTCATCAAGCAGCGAGTAGAGTTTGGCCGCGTTGTCGCCTTGCTGAAGCACAGCGTCGTCGACCGTGAGTGAGAAATCGAACACCGAGTGGCGAAACAACGTTTCCATCTTGTAGTTCGCGTTGGCTTCGGCCGCCCAGCGATCTTCGTCCAGCTTGAGGCCCATGCGAAGATCGAAAAAGTGATCGCGGGGATAGCTCTCGTCGCGCAGTTTGCACTCGACCCGTGTGATGAGGTTGTCGGGCAGGTGGTCGCCATACAGCCTCAGCCACAACTGGTTCAGCAGCCCGATGTTTCGGCCATCACGCGACTGCCCGATGAACGCATCCATCAATGACTGGGCTGTGCCCGCAATCTCGCCCGCCAGTGAAACCAACCTCTGTGTTCCGTCACCATCCCGTGTGAAGAGCGTCTTGCGCCCGTTCCCGCGATAGATCGGAGATTCAGTGGTAAGTTGGCCTTGCAGCAGCATCATTGCCTCCCGGGTAGTTAGAACATTGATTAAGTTGTCGCCATTGTATCGGATTGGAAGCGAAAGTGCAAATCAGGCTCCAAGCCGGCTGAGATTCAATCCGCCGCCTGCGCTTCTTCGTCCGCGGCGATCTTTGCTCCGGCAGCCACATTCACCTTCGATAGCATCACGCTACCCAGCAGGAAGAAGATCGAGATCGATGTGACGCTGGCACGCGGATTGTGTGTCAATTCCCCAACAGCGGCATACAACAACGGGCCAAGGATGCCGGCGAATTTTTCGCTCAAGCCATACAGCCCGAAGAACTCGCCGGATTTGGCGCGTGGCGACAGCTCCGCGTAAATCGATCGACTCAGGGCCTGCGTTCCACCTTGCACGGTGCCGACCAGCCAGCCAATCATAAAGAACTCCGCCTGTGTCTTCAGAACGAAGCCCCAGAGGGGAACGATCGTATAGATGATCAAGCCCAGGATGACGGTGCGTTTGGTATTGAGCCAATTGGTAAAACCGGCAAAGAGATGACGACCGATCGTGAACGAGAACAAAATGCCCAGCACCTGATCGGCGGCGATCAGGCCGAAGGTCAACGGCACGCTCACGCTGCCGCTGAGGTTGGCATACACGCCCATCACTGGAAACGTGACGGCGGTCCAGATCAACATCGACACGAAAGTGCTGCGCCACTTGCTGCTCGGATTGGGGATACGTCCGTACATCAGTGCATAGGGGAAGGCTACGAACTGGGTCATCAACAGTGTACCGATCAGGATCGCCGTATCGAGGCCGAGCGCTGCACCGTAGGCGGTTGCCAGCAGAATGATCGCGCCGATGCCTTCACTGTACAGCCAGAAGGCGAGCAGCATCTTGAACAACTCGCGGTAATGCCGGGCGTCGCGCACGGTGTGACCAATCCGCACGAACGCATCAAGCACGGCATGGCCCCGACTGCCGTGCGCTAACGGCGTCGCGGCGGGTTCGGGTACGTTCAACGCCATCGGCAGCATGAAAGCGATCCACCACACGCCCACGCTCAGAAAGGCAATGCGGACAGCCAGGCTGCTGTCCAGCCCAATCTTGTCGGCAAACAAGAACAAGGCTGTGTTTAAGGCCAATAGCACGCCGCCACCGATGTAGCCCATGGCATAACCCAGGCTCGACGCGCGGTCCATGTCGTTGGTGCGCGCGATGTGCGGCAGCAGGCTGCTGTTCAGGCCGAGCGCAATGTTGATGGCGATCTGGGTGGCAAAGTAGAGCGCCAGACCTAATAGCCACATGCCGGTCGTTAGCGTGAACATCATCGATGCCAGGATGCCGCCAGCACCTGTTACCAGGATCAGCATGCGCTTTCGCCGGCCGGTGATGTCGGCATACGCACCGATGATGGGCGCAAGGATCGCGGCGAAGAACAGCGCGATCGAGACCGTGAGGGCGTAGGCATCCGAAGCGGAGTTGCGGGCCAAAGTCATGGCGGCTTGATCGCTGGCAACTTTGCCGGCGGCAATGAAGGCTGGCGCGGCGATGGCAATAAAATACGGCGGAAAGAAAGTGGAGGCTAAGGTCGTGATGTACGCATGATCGGCCCAATCATACCAGGACCAGGCCGTTATGCGCCGACGATAAACACGCGCTTCGGGCGTATCGATCGCACCAGCTTTATCAATGGTTGCAGCCATGCCTGTCTCCTTGTCGATTAATTCTATGGATAGAGATTGCAGTTTAAATCAAGTCGGGATATGGTCTGGTCCAAAGGCTCGCTGCGAGTAACAGCACTCCTCCCGGCGCAAAGGCCAGTCCGAAGCCCCATGCAGTGATTACCATTACAATCAAACTGATCAGCGCAGGCAGCCAGCGGCTGAGAAGCACACGCTTACGATTCGAGTCGCGAGTGCTGCCTATCGCTATCATACCAGCCGCAATCATCAACAACAACAGCCCATATCCTAACGTATTCCCACCTATTTGCAGATAGGACCGGCGCCCGCATATCATTTCGCCGGATTGTGTCCAACAATCACCCAGGACGGGCAGAAACAAGATAGAGGCCGCTGCGAGCATTTGTATCCATCCGCCCATGAGGGCGAGATGCGAAGCAAGCCGCTGTCGTTTGCTGAATGTCGCGTCCATAGTTCACGTCCTGAAGACTCTCCATTAACCTGGCGGCCACGTCATCTGTCGTCCGCCGAGCAGGTGGACGTGCAGATGATCGACGGTTTGGCCGCCCTGCGGCCCGGTGTTCATCACCAA
>JADGQE010000126.1 GCA_017882055.1 Thermoflexales bacterium | reverse complement strand
GCCTGTATCAGCCGAATTCGCTGCAAAAATTTGATAGCCTGTTGCCGATTGCCTTTCAGCAAGGCGCGGTGACGATCTATCGAGTGCCTTAGGGTGTGAGGCGTGATGAAAGCGACTGCCGTTATCCAACAACCTAAACAGCCTGTACAACTTGAACAACCGGCCATCGTTCAAGCGAGCGAATGGCTGACGATCGAAACGTTGCTTTACGTCGGTGTGCTGATTGGAGCGTTGGCTTTGCGCCTGATCAATCTCGACGCCGCACCATTGTCGACGAGTGAAGCGGGCCAGGCTCTGGCCGCCTTTAATGGCACCGTGGCTCCGGCGGGGAGCAGCCCGTTGTTGTATAGTTTGAACCAAATCCTGTGCGGCTTGTTTGGCTCAAGTGTGGGCGATGCGGGTGTGCGTTTGGGATCAGCCTTGATCGGCACGGCCTTGGTGTTGCTGCCGGTGCTGTGGCGCAAGCATATCGGGCGCGTCGGCGCGCTGGTGGCCTCGATCGCGCTGGCGATTTCTCCGACGATGGTCTTCGCCTCCCGCTCGCTCGATGGCGCGATCGTCGTCGCGGCCTGCGCGCTCGGCGCGCTGGGCTTTGGACTGCGGTACATTGACTCACGTCGATCAACATATTTGGTCGGCTTTACGATCTCGATCGGCCTGGCCTTGCTGAGCGGCGCCGGTATCATCACGCTGGCGATCGTGATTAGCATCGGGCTAGGGATCACTTATCGCTGGTCAGGCTCGACTGAAGTTGAACAGCTGCGATCGACTGTGCAGGAATTGCGCGGGCAGCCGCAGCAATGGCGCCGGGCCGTGTTGTGGGGTGGGGCGGTCTTTGGCTTAGTGGCCACGGTTGGTTTGACGCATGTGGCCGCGCTGGGTTCAGTGGCGGATCTCGCCTCGGCGTGGCTGGCGGCGTGGCGGGCCGTAGAGACAACGAATGCGGTGCGGCTGTTCCAGATACTGGTCGTTTATGAACCGCTCATCCTTTTGATCGGACTGGCCGGTCTGGTGATGGTGATTCTGCGAACCGACGGCACATCGATTCTGCTGGCGGTGTGGGGCCTGGGGGCGATGCTGATTCTGTTGCTGCAACCGGGCCGCCAGCCGATCGATCTGGTGCTGGTCCTGACGCCGCTGGCGCTGCTGGCCGGGATGCTTGTCGAGCGACTGGCGGAAGCGCTGCAGCGGCATGGGGCGTGGGCGCTGGAAGGCACGCTGTGGTTGATCGCAGCGCCCTTAATCGGGTATCTCGTGCTGCAAGCGAGCATTGCGGCGGCAAGATCTTCAACCGAGGCTGGTTCGATTAGCCCGCTGCTCTCGTTCTTCTTGACGGCCGGCCTCCTGTCATTGATTATTGGCGGAATCTTTGTCCTGGCGATCGGCATCCGCGCGGTGCTCCGCGCGGCCTCGGCGGCACTCCTCATCGTGCTGGCGCTGATTTCGCTGGGCAATGCATGGAACGCGACGCAGGTGCGCGCGGGTGATCCGCACGAGCTGTTGTGGGGATCAGATGTCACGACGCGTGATGTGCGCGATCTGCTCGTAGGGCTTGAAGCTGCGTCCAATCGATTTACGGGCAATCGCAACACGCTCGCGCTGTCGGTCGAATTGCCGCAGACTGATCTGGCGCTCCAGTGGTATCTGCGCGAGTTCAAACGCGCGCAATATGCGGCCAATCCTGCGGCGCAAGCGCAGCTGCAGGCGATCATCACGCCGTTGGGGGTCACGCCCAATGCCAAACCGGGCGAGTACGTCGGCGCGCCCTTTATCATTCGATCGACCTGGAATGCCGGAGCGTTGTCGGACGCCGCACTGGTGCGCTGGTGGGTTTATCGCGAGGCCGATCTGCCGGTTCCAACTGAGACGGTGGTGTTGTGGGTGAAGACGACGAAGTGATTGGTCGATCAGGGATCGGGGATCAGGGATCGGGAAGTTGATCTTAATCAGAGATCAAAGATCAGAAATTCAAATACGTTCGGCGGGGAATGATCTATGAATATTGCGATGTGGGGCAAGGCGCTGCGGGTGATTCCGCGCATTACCAAAGACGAGTGGGATCAGCTGGATGTGATTTCGCGCTGGTTGATCTCAACGCGCGCCGCGGTGTTGATCATGACCTTCATCTCGGCGGCGATTGCCGGGATGTTGGCCTTGCGTGACGGCCAATTCGATCTGCTGCGGTGGCTGCTGTTGGCGGTTGGCTTGATCATGGCGCACGCGACGAATAATCTGCTGAACGATTACATCGACTACAAGCGCGGCGTCGACAAGAACAACTACTTTCGTGCGCGGTACGGCCCGCAGCCTTTGGAACACGGCCTGATGACCGAGCGCCAGTTGCTGACCTATGCCGTCGTGACCGGCTTGATCGCGCTGGCCGCGGGCGCGTATCTGGTGTCTGTGCGCGGCAGCCTCGCGCTGATCCTGCTGGGCCTGGGCGCGTTCTTCGTGTTGTTCTACACGTGGCCGCTGAAGTACATCGGGCTTGGCGAAGTGGCCGTGCTGTTGGTGTGGGGGCCGTTGATGATCGGCGGCGGCTACTTCGTGATCACCGGCACCTGGAACTGGAATGTCGTCGTTGCCAGCCTGCCGTATGCGCTCGGCCCGACGACGGTGATCTTCGGCAAGCACATCGACAAATATGTGGAAGACAAGGCGAAGGGTATTCATACTTTGCCCGTCATTTTGGGTGAACGGGTTTCGCGCGCGATGGTCAGCGTGCTGATGGTGGTGCAATATCTGCTGGTCGTGTATTTGGTCGTCATCGGCTTCTTCACGCCGATCGTATTGGTGGTGGTCTTCAGCTGGCCGATGCTGCGTCTGGCGCTCGACAACTTTCGGCGGCCCAAACCGGCTGAGCCGCCCTCTTTTTATCCCAAAGATGCCTGGCCGCTGTGGTTTGTATCGTTTGCCTTCATTCACAATCGCCGCTATGGTTTGCTGTTGCTGGCGGGCATGATCGGCGATTTGGTCTGGCGGGCAATGCTCGTGCGATAGGGCGGTGGTTTGGTAGTGCGGCAGTTTGGTAGTTCGGTGGTTGAGACCAGTCGATCGGTTGATGATCCGCACAAGCCACATCGACCGGCCCGTCGGATCACCAATCACAAATCAGAGATCAAAAATCAGAGATCAGAGATCAAAAACCTTATGAACGCAACCATTCTGGAAGAGACGAAACCGCATTGGCTCGATCGCCCGGTGCTGGCGATCTGGCGGCTGGATTTGGAGAAGACGCTGTACCTGGTGATCATCGTGCTGGCGATCTTCTCGCGTTTCTGGAACGTCGGCGATCGCGTGATGAGCCACGATGAAAGCCTGCACACTTACTACTCGTGGAACTTATACAAGGGCAACGGCTTCAGCCATACGCCGCTGATGCATGGCGCCTTCAAGTTTATCTTGAATGCCGGCATCTACAGCCTGTTCGGCGCGGACGACTTCACGGCGCGCAGCGGGACGGCCTTGTTCGGCGTGTTGTTGGTGCTGCTGCCGTTTTTCCTGCGGCGCTGGTTGGGTCGCACGGGTGCTTTGTTTACGTCTTTCCTGATCCTGATCTCGCCCTCGCTGCTGTACCACGCCCGCTACATCCGCGATGAAGCCTTCATGCTGGTGTGGATTGTGCTGATGATCTGGGCGATGTTTGCTTACTTGCGCGAGCGCCAGAGCAAGTGGCTGTATCTGCTGGCGATCGTCATGGGCTTGATGTACAACTCGATGGAAGCCGCCTTTATCTTCTCCGCGATCTTCGGCCTTTTCCTGGCGACCACCGCTATCGTCGAACTCTCGGCTCGCCGCAATTTCTGGAGCAGCACTTTTGTGAGGGTCGTCGTCGGATTAGGCGTCGTGGCTATTTTTGCGGGGTTAGTGGTGATAATCCAGACGCTGCTGTTGAATTCGATCGGGTTCCAGCCCAATTTACCTCCCGGCTCACCTTCGCCATTTCCTCAACCGCCCGCTCCGCTTCAGCCTGGCCTGCCGATCGAATTCAGCGCGCAGCTGCAATACATTGCCGGCATGTTGGGCGCACTGGTCAAAGTGTTGCTGGGGGTGTTGATACCGACCGGCGTGATCTTCTATGCGGCTTATCGCTGGTTTAAGTATATTCTGCCGGATCACTTGCGTGAATCGAGTTCGGTCGATCTGGCTGTCATTATTCTGACGTTGAGTCTGTTCATGGCTTCGGCCGGCGCATTGGCTGTCCTCAATCCTGTCTGGCAGGCGATGTCTCGCTCTCACCTGCCATTTGTCGATGTGAAGTTCTTTACGGACGGCAACTTTCCCACAACCGATGTGGGCAACGTCCTGCGCCTGGCCGTCCTATTTGGAGCGTTTGTGGCGGTGGCGGCGGCGATCGGCCTGTGGTGGAACCCGCGCAAATGGTCGCTCTCGGCGGGGATCTTCACCGGCATCGGCGTCACGCTCTTCACGACGGTCTTCACCAATGGCGTGGGTCTGGGCACCGGCTTTGTGGGTTCGCTGGGTTATTGGCTCGATCAGCAGGCTGTGAAACGTGGTTCGCAGCCGCTGTATTACTACTTTGTCATTACGCCTTTCTATGAATATCTGCCGATGCTCGTAGCATTCGTGGCGGTGATCTTCTACAGCGTGCGTTGGTTGCTGGGCCGGAGATCGAAAGAGCGCCGCTCGCCGCCGCCGTGGGATCAACGCCTGTTTGTGCCCTTCTTGATCTGGTGGACTTTCGCCTGCTGGCTGGCGTTTTCGATCGCCGGCGAAAAAATGCCGTGGCTGATGGTGTATCTGGCGCTGCCGATGATCGTCCTGAGCGGCCGGTTCCTTGGCCCGCGGCTTGAGAAGATCGATTGGCGGGCTTTCATGCGCGATCGGCACTGGCTGCTGGGCTTCCTGCTGGCAGTGGCCGTTGTCTCTGGCGCAGAAGTGGTGGGCAACGTCCGGTCGGCTTTTGGCGGCTTGCAGCTGGATAGTCTGGTTGCGTTTTCCAGTTGGCTGGGCGCGCTGATTGTCTATGTTCTCGCGATGTGGGGGCTGTTCCGATTGACGCCGCGTCCGGCAAGATCGACGGTGCTGCGCATCGCCGGCCTGATCGTTTTGCTGGTGTTGGTCGTCTTGACGATCCATACCGCCTGGTTGTGGAACTACATCAACTACGATTCCGCTCTTGAGTTTGGCGTGTACGCGCACGGCGGCGCGGGCGTGAAGATTGCGCTCAAAGAGATCCAGGAACTGTCGCAGCGCACGGTGGGCGGCAATCAAATTCAGATCCGCTACGATGCAGATGCTTCGTGGCCGTGGGTGTGGTATCTGCGCGATTTTCCGAACAAGACCCAGATATCCAATTCGCCCTCACGTTCGGATCTGGATGCGCCGATTATTCTGGGCAGCGGCAAGAACTGGAGCGCGATGGATGCTGTGCTGCGCGTGACACATACGCAGGTGCAATATCATCGCATCTGGTGGCCGATGGAAGACTACAAGACATTCACGGAATGCCCGGTGCAGGAAACCGGGCCAGATGGCAAGCCGGTCTTCATCAGCGCCTATGACGAAAACGGCGATGGGCAGATCGATGCAGTTGAGCAGGCACAGGGCGAGGCGCGCTGCCGCGAGCGCAGCATGGGTATTCTGTGGAACTGGTTCGTGGCTGATCCCCAGCGGCGAACGGCGTTGCTTGACATCTTTTTGAACCGCGACTACGCGCGCTATGATCAGATTCGCACCGCCAGCCAACCGCCCAACTCGTCGCCGATTACGCATACGCCGGACAATTGGCCGCTGGTCGACGATTTCCGACTATACGTGAAGCGCGATCTGCAGGCGCAAATCTGGTCGCAGTCGATTGGCGGCGTGAGTGCGCCAGAGGCCGTCTCGATCGATCCGTATGCCAAAGGCTTCAAGGATGTCGTGCCCCTTCAGGTCTGGGGCGGAGCGATCGGCAGTGGGCCGGGTCAAATGACGGCGCCGCACGGCATCGCCGTCGCGCCGGATGGATCGATCTATGTGGCCGATAGCCTCAATCATCGTATTGAGAAGTTCGATTCGCAGGGTCAGTTCGTGATGTCGATCGGTGGACCGAGCGGCGACAACAACCCTAACCCACAACCCGGTACGTTCAGGGAGCCGTGGGGAGTGGCCGTCGCGCCGGATAACTCACTGTACGTAGCGGATACGTGGAACTATCGTATGCAGAAATTCACGCCGGATGGCGCGCTGATTCAGGTGTGGGGCGTAAACACCGACACGGTCGGTACGGCGATTGGCGGTGAAGGCGGCTTCTATGGTCAGCGCGGGGTCGCCGTCGATGCAGCGGGCCGTGTGATCGTGGCGGATACGGGCAACAAGCGCGTGGAGATCTTTGACGCCAATGGCCAATTCGTTTCGCAGTTCGGCGGCGGCGGTTTGCAGCCCGGCCAGCTGGACGAACCGGTCGGTATTGCGGTTGATCCTAAGGGCAACATCGTGGTCGCCGACACATGGAATGGCCGCGTGCAAGTCTTCGACTCGCACGGCCAATCGATCGCCAGTTGGGACATCAATGGCTGGCTCGACAAAGAGGCGGTGGGCAAACCGTATCTGGCCGTCGATCAGCAACAGCGCGTCTACGTGTCCGATGCAATCGGTCGCCGCATCCTGGTGTTTGATATCACCGGCAAATACCTGGGCGGCTTTGGACAGTACGCCACGGATGCCACCGGCTTCTCGTTGCCCAGCGGCATTGCCGTCGATAAAGAAGGTTACATCTACGTGGTCGATACGGATACGGCGCGCATCTTGAAGTATCCGCCGTTTCAGCCGTAGGCGGTGAGTGATCTAAGGTCAACTGGTCGATTGGTCACCCATTGCCCAGTTACCAATTGACCAATCACCAGTTGCCCAGTCACCAATTGTCCCATCGCCCGGTGGTATAATGCCTTTGCACCGATCAAAATCCTGGAGGCCAGGCTGTGAAGCTGCACGAATACCAGTCGAAGCAATTGTTCGCTAAATACAGCATACCGGTTCCCAGAGGCGAAGTCGCTACGGTACCGGAAGATGCGCGGCGCATCGCGCGCGATCTGGGCCGGCGTGTCGTGGTGAAGGCGCAGGTTCTGGTCGGCGGGCGCGGCAAGGCCGGCGGCGTGAAGCTGGCCAATAATCCCGATGACGCCGAAAAAGTGGCCGGCCAGATTCTGGGCATGGATCTCAAAGGCTTGATTGTTCGCAAAGTCCTGGTGGACGAAGCCGCCGACATCCAAAATGAAATCTATTTGGGCATTGTCATTGATCGCGTGCCGCGCCGCGCCGTCATGATGGCTTCAGCGGCAGGCGGCATGGACATCGAAGAGGTGGCGCGCACTGCACCGGCGAGAATCATCCGCGTGGCCATCGATCCGTTCCTGGGGCTGCGCGAGTATCAGACACGCCAAATTGCTTATGCCATCGGCCTCCCGCGTGAATTGGTCAAGGACTTCAACACGATTGCGCAAGGTTTGTATCGCTGCTTCGTCGATGTGGATGCGAGTTTAGCGGAGATTAATCCGCTGGTCGTCACAGGCGAAGGCAAACTTCAGGCGGTGGATGGCAAGATACTGATTGACGACAATGCGTTGTTCCGCCACCCCGATCTCGCGGCGCTGCGCGATGTCGATGAAGAAGCGCCGTCAGAAACCGAAGCACGCCAGCGCGGCCTGTCGTACATCAAACTCGACGGCGAGATCGGCTGCATGGTCAATGGCGCGGGCCTGGCGATGGCGACGATGGATATGACGCAGTTGTTTGGCGGCAGCCCGGCCAATTTCCTCGACATCGGCGGCGGCGCGCAGGCGGACAAAGTGGCCGCGGCGCTGCGCATCATCCTGGCCGATTCGAATGTGAAAGCCGTGCTGATCAATATCTTTGGCGGCATCACGCGCTGCGACGAAGTGGCGCGCGGCATTGTGGCCGCGCTTGAAGAAGTGAAAACCAGTGTGCCGATGGTCGTGCGCCTGGTTGGCACGAATGAGGAAGAAGGCCGGCACATTCTGGCTGCGGCCAAAATGGAGACGGCGCGGACGCTGGCCGAAGCGGCGCAGAAAGCGGTCGCGTTAGTGAAAGGTGAGGCCGCCGTTGTGCAACTGCCGCCGGTTGCCATCAAACCCCTGATAGCCAGACGTAAGCCGGTTGACAGGAAACCCGCTATCAAAAAGCCGGCCGCGAAAAAAGCCAAATTGATCGTGAAGAAGCCGGCGCTGAAGTCCAAGGCAAGGAAGTAGGCGTTATTCGGGTGGGAAGATGGTTGGTACGATCGCGGCGGCTTCAATCAGAGATCTAACTCACCTTACGCAGCCCAAAAAGTTTTGAGGGGTTCGTAGTGACGACTTTAGTCGCTTCCAAACGGCTGAAGCCGCTACTACCACCCATCAGGATTTATTTGGTCGGCTACTCGATGTTAAAGCCGCAGTTGCACTGTGGCCATAGCAGTACAACTGCTATCTCAACTGCATAAGGTGAGATCTAAAACACTTGCACCCACTGCGTGCGCCTGGCGGGCCACCGATGCTCCGGGAGCATCGGGCATGGCCGGCGCAGTGCGGTGTCCGAAATCAGCAATGATCCGGAGGCTCGATGAGCATTCTTGTCGGCAAAAACACGCGTCTGATCGTGCAGGGCATTACGGGGCGCGAGGGCGAGTTTCACACCAAGCAAATGATCGATTACGGCACTAAAGTCGTCGGCGGCGTCACGCCGGGCAAGGGCGGTGAATGGGCCGCCGGTGTGCCGGTGTTCGATAGCTGCAAAGAAGCGGTCGAGGCGACCGGCGCGAACACATCCATTATCTTCGTGCCGGCCCGCTTCGCGCCGGATGCGATCTTCGAAGCCACCGATGCCGGAATTGAGCTGATCGTCTGCATTACCGAAGGTGTCCCGGTGCTGGATATGATCCGCGTGCGGGCTTACCTGGACAACAAGCGCGTGCGTTTAATCGGGCCGAATTGCCCCGGTCTCATCTCGCCGGGCGAGGCCAAGGTGGGCATCATCTCCGGTCATATCACGACGCCGGGCGGGATCGGCATTGTCGCGCGCAGCGGCACGTTGACGTACGAAGTGATCTATGCGCTGACCAATCGCGGCATGGGGCAAAGCACCTGCGTCGGCATTGGCGGCGACCCGATCAATGGCACGAGTTTCATCGATGTGCTGACGATGTTCGAAGACGATCCCTTGACGGATCAGGTGGTGCTGATCGGCGAGATCGGCGGCTCAGATGAAGAGCGTGCGGCGGAATTCATCGCGGCGCGTATGTCTAAGCCGGTGACGGCCTTCATTGCCGGTCGAACCGCGCCGGCCGGAAAGCGGATGGGCCACGCCGGAGCCATCATCGAAGGCGGGGCGGGCACGGCTGCCGGCAAGATCGCCGCATTGGAGGCGGTCGGCGTGCGCGTCGCCAAACACCCGGAAGAAATCCCAGATTTGTGCGCTTACGCGGTGCGCTGAATACTTAGATGCCCGACGGAGCCGACTTGCCAGTTGGCTTTATCTTTGAAACCCATTGGGACGCTGACCAGCGCTGACAGACGCCGATGAAGGATATCAGCGTTAATCAGCGTCAATCAGCGTCCTATTGATCTGGTTCGTTCCTCGATTTTATGCTTGATCAACTTCGCCGCCGACTCGATGTGAATTTGATCACGGTGATCCTGATCGCCGTGATCGCCGCGCTGCCATTCCTCACCCGATCGGGCCTGCCGCGCCACACCGATCTGGA
>JADGQE010000125.1 GCA_017882055.1 Thermoflexales bacterium | reverse complement strand
TCCCATAGCCCCAACATTCGCAGATACTTTTCAACTTGCCCAGGTACGTCGCGTACGCCGTACAGCTGCGCGAAGATAATCAGATTCTTCTCGGCGCTGAGTCGATCGTACATGCCGGGCTGCTCAGTCAAGATGCCGATGGAAGCGCGGATATCCCGATCTTGTTTGCCGATTTCGAAGTTGTTCACCCACGCCCGACCGGTCGTCGGCCCGATCAGGGCACTTAACATGCGAACGGTCGTCGTCTTGCCGGCTCCGTTGGGACCCAAAAAGCCAAACACCTCACCCTGCTTGACATCCAACGTCAGGGCTTCGACTGCTCGCACTGATACATTTTTTCGTCCGCTTTCAAAAACTTTGGTTAATCCTTCGGTCCGAATCATGTCGTCACTCCTTAATCCGCATTTACGGCTGTTGTTTAACCCAGGCCGCGATGTCGTCAATCACTTTCACGGCTACATTGCCCGGCACATTATATTCCGCCGGCGTGCTCTTGCCCGTGCCGTTCATAAACAAATGATTGAGATCAGGGTAAGTCTTCAATTGGACGTTCGAATGGGATGACAGCGCGTCCTTCCAGCCCTGGAAATCTTGTAGCGTCACTTGATAATCGCGCTCGCCTTGCAGGATGAGGATCGGCATCTTCAAGGTGCTGGCGACATCCGCCGGCTGGTATGCTTCTAAGTCCAGCCAGTATTGGACAGGTGCGCCTAGAATAGTCGTTGTTGGCGAGACCACGTCGGTTGGCTTCAATTCCTTGATGAGCGCAACCTGTTGCTTCAGAGCATCAAGCTGCTTTTGATCGTCGGGCGTCGGCGTTCCGTTAAGCGAGAGGATGTACTGTGTCTGCTCGACCATCAGATCCTCCAACGGGCGTGTTGAGCCGGCCAGGATTATCAGTCCGGAAATGTTGGGATCGGCTTGCCCGATACGCGGCGCAAGCAAGCCGCCAAGACTGTGTCCCAACACGAAGATTCGTTTTGGATCGACACTTTCTGTCTGGCGCAGCAAACCAACCGCGGCGATAGCGTCATCCGTTGTCTCTTCTTTGACGGTGAAGTTTGTGGCGGACGCCAGTTTGTCGGCATAGACTTTAGTCCGTTTGTCGTAGCGCAGCACGGCGATGCCGCGCGAGGCTAAACCCCACGCCAGATCCTTGAACGGTTTGTCCGGCCCGATGGTTTCATCACGATCGTTCGGGCCTGAGCCATGCACCAACACAACGGCCGGGAAGGGGCCCTGACCTTTCGGTATCGTCAATGTGCCAGGCAATTGCCATTCGCCGGTGCCAACGGTTACATCGCGCTCTTCAAACGCATTCGGATCGGCATACGCTGGCGGCGTGTATTTTTTCGCGGCCTCGCTCTGGTTGGGCATGAAGCGCAGCCCGCTGATCTGGCCCGTGTTCGAATTGACCACCACGCGGATATCGAGGGGTGCTTTTTCAAACTGCAAGGTGATCACGACAATGGTAAACTGGTTCTGGTGCGTTGGCGGCTGCGTGTCGAGTTTCGATTGATAAGCGCCGGCCTGTGCGATCAAGCTCTCCCATGCTTTTTGCAGTTGCGCCTGGGGCAATGCCGTCTTCATAGTGTCGTCGAAGTAGCCGTAAGCGGTGCTGAAGTCCTGTTTGGTCATCAGATCGAGCAGTTTTTCCGCCAGGGCGATTGCCTCTTGTTCGGATACGGCAGTACCGACAGGGGCAGGCGTGGTTGTCGCCGCTAGTGTGCTTGCCGGTCGTGACGACGAACACGCCACCGAGAGTATTACGCTGGCGCTTAAGACTATAAGCTTCATTGCCCGGTTCATATGCTTGTTCCTCTTCTGGTCCTCTATCACGAACGGTTGCTTTCTTTTTCTAATTGCTTAACGGCCAGGTCGAATGTTGATCGAATCTCAGCGGGTTTGTAACCCAGACTAAGGGCCTCAAGGATGATTTGGTCCATGAGCGCTTTGAGTTTTTCTGCCCGCATCCGCGAGAGTGCGCGGTCATAAGAACGTTCACGGACGAAAGTCCCGCGCCCCTGTTGTGTGGAAATAACGCCGGCATCATTCAACAGCCTATACGCCCTCGCAATCGTGTTGAGGTTCACGCGCATATCTTGAGCCAATTGTCGAACAGTCGGCAATTGATCGCCCGGCTTCATTTCGCCCGTGGCGATCATGTGCTTGACCCGCTCGACGATTTGGATGTAGATAGGCACTTTGCTGTGCGTATCTACCTTGAGATTCATGCCGGTTATCCTCGATTGTATTAATTGAACTAGTACAATTATATGAATTTTCTTCAGCCGGTCAAGCGGGGACCGATGTCAGGTTTCCGTCGGAACTAAGGAACTGGCCGATTGTATGACCGGCCAGTTCGCCTCATTTGGAAATCATCAAATCGGAATGTTTCAGGGCGTTTGCGAGGTAGCCTGGGCAGCCACAATCTTTTCCATTTTCCACGGCGCAGCATAAAACCGCAGATACGCTTCCACCTGCGAAGCCCAATAGTCATCGTCGTGATCGCCGGGGGCAGTCGTAAATGTATAAGGTAAATGGCGATCAGCCAGAACCTTGCTCAATTGAAGGGCCGAAGCGCGTGTCCAATCTTGCTGGCCGGCATCGAGATAAATCCGCAACGATCCAATCGGCGCATTTTTGCCAAGAACGAGCGGGTCATAATTAGGACTCGAAAGGTTGACACTTAACGCCGGGCTATGCCCGCCGACCGACTCGAACAGATCCGGGTGACGGAAGGCGATCTCCAATGACCATACGCCGCCCCGTGAAATGCCGCCTATGGCGCGATAGTCACGTTTCTCTAAAGTACGATAATGTCTGGAAATATACGGCATCAACTCGTTGACGACGACGCCTTCCCAAGAATTGTCGCCGCCGTTGCTGTAATTATAAGTGCCTTCCAGATCAGCGCGGGGCATGACGATGATGAAGGGCGGCAGCTCGCCTGAGCCGATCAAGTGATCAGCCGCATTGGCAACACCAATTTTAATCCAGTGCTGCTCATCCATCGGCGAACCATGAAACAGGTAAATCACCGGGTACTTGGTGCGATTATCGGGAAAATCATAACAAGGCGGCAGATAAATTCGGTAATGCTGCGACTGTCCCAGAATTTTGCTGGGGAAGTATCCATCGGCCAGCCGGCCACTCATCTCGCGGCAGCCACTGGAAAGCATCGGGCGCAAATTGATCGTCGGGATCGGAGATAGAGTTGAAGTTAGAGTCGGCAGAGGAGTCGCCGTCAGCGTCGGAGCAGGTGTGGGCGTAGGTGCAATATTGACGATCACATCCACATTGCTATTCGGCGCACGGTCAACCGGACCGCTGATTTCTGGGGCCGAATTGAGTTGTTGCGATGGCAGCGCCAGCTCAACACAGCTGCCCAAGATCACAATAACCATCGCGATCAGCAGTCTTCTGAGCAAACGAAGTAATGTCTTCACTACAGATAAGTTCTCCGCCTCGAAAAATCGACGGCATCCGAAGCCAATTGAAAGCCTATTCTACCAGATTGTCGCCAGATCGGCAAAAGCGGGTCACCTGCCCTTAAGACAACTGGCGGGCCAGCACGGCGGCATCCGTGACGGGTTGCTGGCAGGCAAGGTGCCGGCAAACGTACGCCGTGGCTTCGCCATCCATCGCGGTTCGATCGGCCAGCAGCGGAACAGGGGAAGAGCGATCCGCGAGCGCAACGGCCACGACCTGATTGGGTCGATAACCCGCGAAGACCACCTTGAGCAAAGCCCGTACGTCCGTCGATTGGGGATCGCCAATAATGGCGATTTCACGTGGCTGGCTTAGCGAAAAATCAAGCGCGCACAGCCATTGCGCAAAGGCGGTCGGCGCTTGAATCAACACGGGCTGCAGCCGGCCAAGCATTAACTCAGATTGTTTGAAGTACACGTCTTCGCCCGTAAACGCACCCAGCCGCAGCAAAACCGTCGCGGCCATGGCGTTGCCTGACGGCACAGCATTGTCTTGCAAATCTTTGGGCCGCGTCACAAGCGCTTCGTGATCGTCGCTGGTATCGAAGAATCCTCCGGAGGCATCGACGAAGTGCGCCAGCATCGTATCCGCCAGTTCGCGTGCGGCGACAAACCAGCGCGCCTCGAAGGTCGTTTCGTACAGAGCCAGCAAGCCTTCGATCACGCACGCATAATCTTCAAGATAACCGTTGAGTTTAGCCTGACCCTCCTTCCAGGAACGCAGCAATCGACCGTGCGACGTGCGCATGGCGCGCAATAGAAATTCAGCATTGCGCTCCGCGACCAGCTGATACACGACCGCTCGATCACCCAGGTGCGGATCGCGAGCCGCCTCCGCGAAGGCAGCTAACATGAGCCCATTCCAGGCCGATAGAATCTTCTCGTCCCGATTGGGTTTCACGCGCCGATCGCGCTCACCGAAGAGCGTGCAGCGCGCTTCATTTAGTTTCTTATAGAGATCATCGGGCGAAAGCTTGTTGGCTGCGGCCACTGCTTCTGGCGACTGCACCCTGTTGAGGATGTTTTGTCCTCGCGACTGCGCTTCTTTGAAGTTTCCGTCTTTTGAAACACCGTATACCGCATTGAATAAGATCGCGTCGTCGCCGAGGATCGATCGGGTTTCATCAATCGTCCACGTGAAGTACTTACCCTCGACACCTTCCGAATCGGCGTCCTGTGTCGAATAGAATCCGCCGTCGAGGTGCATCATCTCGCGCACCACATAGTCCAGCGTCTCAATCGCGATGCGTCTGTAAAACGGATCACCTAACGCCTGCCACGCATGCAAGTAGACGCGAGCGAGTTGGCTGTTGTCATACAGCATCTTTTCGAAATGCGGCACCAGCCAATGCGCATCGGTCGAGTAGCGATGGAAGCCGCCGCCGAGTTGATCGTACAGACCGCCATGCGCCATCGCACGCAACGTCTGATCGATCATCGATCGAATTTCAGCGTCCTGAGTTTGAACATAACGGCGCAGCAAGAACTCGATCGTCATCGGCTGCGGAAACTTGGGGGCAGCGCCCCAGCCGCCATTTATTCGATCGAAGCTGCGCTCAATGTTAAGGACTGCCTTGTTCAGTGTATCGGGTGACAGCGAATTGCTCTCAGCCTCGCCCACGAATTCAGCTGACTGCCGCAGGTGTCCGATCAAACTTTCACCATTTTTCAAAACCTCATCACGGCGTGTCTGCCATGCGTCGCCGACCGCTTTGAGCACTTCACGAAAAGCGGGCATACCGTAGCGCGGCGCCGGCGGAAAGTAGGTGCCGCCGTAGAATGGCTTGCCATCCGGTGAAAGGAAAACACTCATCGGCCAGCCGCCGCTGCCCGTCAACGCCACGACCGCATTCATATAGATCGAATCGAGATCGGGCCGCTCCTCGCGATCGACTTTGATGCACACGAAGCGATCGTTCAGCAGCCGCGCGGTCACTTCGTCTTCAAACGATTCGCGTTCCATGACGTGGCACCAATGACAGGCCGCATAACCGATGCTAAGGAAGATCGGTTTGTCTTCTGCTTTGGCTTTAGACAGGGCTTCTTCACCCCATGGATACCACTCGACCGGGTTGTGCGCATGTTGCAGCAAATACGGACTGGTTTCGTTGATGAGTCGGTTAGACATGTTCAAGTCCCCTGGCTGGCTGATGAAAAAATTGTATCACACGCGAACAAGCGATCTGGCTTAAAAGCAAACAGACGGAGAATGATCTCTCCGTCTGTTGTGTTGTTCTTTTGTTTGCTTCTTCTGCTTGCTTACTTGCCGACTTCACTCAAGAATCGAATCATCGCCTGGATGCCATTGTAGAAATTCGGCAGGAAGAAGCGTTCGTTGGGCGAATGCAGATTATCATCCGACAGGCCAAAGCCCAGTAGAAGCGTATCGATGCCCAACACCGTCTGGAATGTCGCCACCACCGGGATCGAACCGCCGTCACGCGTGAAGACCGGCGGATTGCCGAAGACTTGCTCTAAGGCTTTGGCCGCGGTCCGCATATACGGTGAGTTCCGATCGATCAGCGCGCCCTGTCCACCATGCAACCGCTTGAAATTAACGCTGACTTGCGGCGGCGCAATCTTCCTAATATGCGCTTCGAGCAAATCGGCGATCGCGTGATGATCCTGATCGGCCACTAATCGGCAGCTGATCTTGGCGTAAGCTTTGGCGGGCAGCACGGTCTTGCTGCCTTCGGCCGTGAAGCCGCCCCAGATGCCATTGATTTCCAGCGTGGGCCGCGCCGTAATCTGCTCAAGAGTCGTATAGCCTTTTTCACCCCAGAGGCTGGGGACACCGGCTTCGAGTTTGAAGTCTTCTTCGCTGAACGGCGAAGCAGCCAATACTTTCCGCTCGGCTTCATCGATCGGGCGCACCCTGTCATAGAAACCCGGGATAGTAATGTGCCCATCGTGATCTTTCAACGACGCCAGCATCTCGCACAACGCCTGAATCGGGTTGTAGATGGCGCCACCGTATTGACCGGAGTGCAGATCACGTGATGGCCCGGTTAACTCAATTTGCAGGTAGGTCATGCCGCGCAGTCCGTAGGTGATGCACGGCTGATCGGGCCGCAACATGTGCGAGTCGCTGATGACAGCCACGTCCGCCTTCAGGCCGGCTTGATGCTCGATGATGAAACCGTCAAGGTGCGGGCCGCCCATTTCTTCTTCGCCCTCGATGATCAATTTCACGTTGACGGGCAGCCGGCCGGTCGAGCGCATGAGCGACTCAAGCGCTTTGGCATGGATAAACATCTGGCCCTTGTCATCAGAGGTGCCGCGCCCGTATAAGTAACCATCGCGGACTTCGGGTTTGAACGGATCTGAGTCCCACAGTTCGATCGGATCAACCGGCTGCACATCGTAGTGACCGTAGATCAACACCGTCGGTTTATCGGGACCGGCCTTTAGCCAGTCGGCGGTCACAATCGGCTGGCCCTCGGTGGGATTGACTCTGGCGTTGTCTAACCCAATCGCCGCGAAGTGATCGGCCAGCCATTGCGCGGCGCGTTCACTATCGGCTTTGTTTTCTGGGAGGGTACTGACACTGGGGATTGATAGCAACTCTTTCAGTTCGGCTAAAAATCTTTCGCGCTGCGATTCCGCATACGCCACTGCATCATTAACCATGGACACTCCTGACAAAATATGGATAGGTTGATTATAAGACCCAATGATTAAAGCGACAAGGCGACCGACTTTCGCCTGTGCCACAACGGACCGAGTTCATTGACAAGCATCCCGAACAAAATCAGTCCGCCACCGATGATCTGATCGAGCGTTAATCGCTCGCCGATTATGAGAAAGCCAACGACAGCGGCGAAGACCGGCTCGGTGGCGAAGATCAATGCGGCGTGAGTGGCCGGCGTAAAGGCTTGCGCCCAAGTCTGAACCAACACGCCCAGCCCACTGACGACCAGACCCGTAAACAGCACTGCGGCCCAGACTCGCAAATCGGATGGCCATATTGGACGCTCAATCACCAATGCGATCAACCCGCAACCGATCAAGGTGCTGATGACTTGCACGGCCGCCATCCCACGCGGATCGACACTGCGGGGCAGCCGGCTAATCACCAGGACTTGCCCGGCAAATCCGAGGGTGCCCAGCAGCACCCACAGATCGCCTGACAAGATCGGCTCGCCATTCAGGCCGCCCGTAAGCAAAGCCAGGCCCATCACCGCTGAGACAATACCGATGATCGACGATCGATTAGGCCGATGTCGCCAGATGATGGCTGCGCCGATCGGCACAATGACCACAGCCAGGCCAGCAAGGAAGCCTACTCGCCCAGGGCCAGTGGTCCGCAGACCAATCGTTTGAAAACCATACCCGGCTGCGAACAACAGACCGGCCACGGCGCTGAGAATCACCGCGCGCCGATCGAGCTGCCGCATCCGTGAACCGGCGGTTCCGATCAGGGCAATGGAGGCCACTCCAAAGCGCAGAGACAAAAAAGTAAAGACGGGGATCAAAGCGACCGCGTCTTTTACCATCACAAAAGTGCTGCCCCAGCCTGCTGCCAGTGCCAGGAGTGCCAGATCGGCCAGGGTCTGTCGTCGAGTCATCGGCGCTATTATACCTGTGTCGACGTCATTGAGCGCCGGGTGCCATTCGTTCTCACAATTTCCAAAATTCGCACAAAGGTTGCCATTTGTTGCGAAAGGCTTTATAATGTTTCGGTGTTATCAAAATCGGAGCTAAACTGAATGAACCAAGACGACGTTCGAATGCCGGGTGAAATGGGGAATGAAGCCGGTGAGCAAAACCCCATGCACGACCTGCTGGAGAAAGATTTCGGTCTCAAGCAGATCAAACGCGGAGACATGCTGACAGGCACCATCCTGCGGATCTCTCCGACTGAGATTTTGGTGGACGTGAACACCAAGTCAGAGGGTGTTATCATGGGTGAAGAGCTGGCACAAGTAGCGCCAGAAGTCCTGGCCGACATGCAAGTGGGCGATGCGGTAACGGCCTTCGTGGTCAACCCGCAGGATCGCAACGGCAACGTCGTTCTGGCGTTGAACCGTACACAGAGTTCGCGTGACTGGGTTGAGGCCGAGGAACTGCACGCCAAACAAGATGTGTTTGAGGGCGTCGTTGCGGGCTACAACAAAGGCGGATTGATCGTCAAGGTTGGCAAAGTGCGCGGCTTCGTGCCGGCCTCGCAGATGGTTTCTGCGCCGCGGCAGGCGCCGGGTGACGATGGCGATCCCGGCAAGCGCTGGGCCGCAATGGTCGGCCAGAAGCTCACGCTCAAAGTGATCGAACTCGATCGTGAGCGCAATCGCTTGATCTTGTCCGAGCGCGCCGCGCAGCGTCAAGCGCGCAAGCTTCAGAAAGAAAAACTAATCTCCGATCTGAAAGAAGGCGAGGTCCGCGAAGGCGAAGTGATCAGCCTGGCAGACTTTGGGGCCTTTATCGATCTGGGTGGGGCCGACGGGCTGGTGCATGTATCGGAGTTGTCGTGGAAGCCGGTCGATCATCCGAGCGAAGTTCTCAAGGTCGGACAGAAGGTCAAGGTTCAAGTCCTCAAAGTCGATCTGGAACATAAGCGGGTGGGCTTGAGCATCAAGCGCGTTGAAGTCGATCCGTGGCTCTCGATCGAAACCCGCTACAAGGTCGGCCAACTGATCGAAGGCGAGATCACCAAGATGGCTAAATTCGGGGCCTTCGCCCGCATCAAGGGTGATGACGCGATCGAGGGGTTGATTCACATTTCGGAACTGTCCGACAAGCGCGTGTCTCATCCGCGTGAAGTGGTCAAAGAAGGCCAGGCACTCACACTGCGCGTGATCCGGATCGACGCGGCCAAACGCCGCCTGGGGTTAAGCCTCAAGCGAGTGGCCCAGAGCGAATACGCCGACGATGACTGGCGACAAACATTGGCCGAGGTCAATCAAGAACAACAAGCATCGACGAATGAGACCCAACCCGAAGCCGAGCAGCCGGAAGCCGGATCGGATCCGATGAATTAACCATCGGTTGCGTTTCGGACAATCAAACAGGTTATTGATTAGGTAGAGCGTCGCGGTCCTCTTGACCCGACGCTCTACGCGCGTTAAGGTGAGTTAAATAGATCGAGCGGCCTTGCCCGTGTGCACGCAAAATGTGGCAGCAGGGGCGGCTCCCACGCCGCCGTTATTCGGGCACACTTGCACCCACTGCGCGGTTGCAGTGCGGTGTGGGAGCCCGAACCGCTAATTGTCTGACA
>JADGQE010000483.1 GCA_017882055.1 Thermoflexales bacterium | reverse complement strand
GCCCCAGTGCAGCCAGCGCGAGCCAACCCGCGTCGGTCGCAGCGACCAGCGATCGACCCTGGATAAATCAACTTCACCGCACAAAGCCGCGATGGTTTGATGCAGCACCGGGTGCACCACGCCTGAAGCAATCTCGTTCAGCGGAGCCAAAACAAAGTCGCGCTGGTGCAAGCCAGGATGCGGCACATGATAATCCTCGGCGTCGATGACGGCCTCGGCATACAACAAAACGTCGATATCGATCAGGCGCGGGCCGTATTGAAAAGTCGGCTCGCGCTTCATTTCGGCCTCGATCGATTTGACGCAGGCCAGCAAATCCCTGGGCGAGAGCTGCGTCGTGCCGCTGCACGCGGCGTTGAGGAAGCGCGGCTGATCGGCATAGCCCCACGGTTCAGTCTGATAGATCGATGAGACGGCATCGATCGTCACCTGCGCTTGCAAGCGATCGATCGCCGCGATCAAGTGACCGTGCCGATCGCCGAGGTTCGATCCTAAGGCCAGGTAAACGCGCGCACTCACGTCCATTCCTCGCGATAGATCGCCGACTGACCATCGACTTCGTCCACCTCGATTTCACACGCCGTCAACTGCGGTACCTCGCCGAGTTTCCGGCGAAGTTGATCAGCCAGATACCGGGCCAGCATCTCGGCGGTAGTGTTGGGCACGGGCAGCAGCAGCACATCGGATTCGGGCAAAACGTAGCGGCGATCTTTCACGCGAATCGTCACTTCGCCATCAGCCCGCGTAATATGAAAGTGTGGATTCGAGTCAGGCAGCAGCGTGCGATGATCGAGTTGATCCACCAGTTCACGCATGGTGCGTTTGAGGGTCACGAAGTTGAAGACGAAGTGATCGGCCTGTGTCGCGCCTTCCAGCGTGACGCTGGCGCGATAGTTGTGGCCGTGCAGCGGCTCGCATTCACCCTCGTAGGTAATGAAATGCGCCGCACAGAAAATCAAATAGTCTTTGGAGACGTGGATTTTGAAGGTAGACATGCCAGAGAGTATATCGCATCTCAGGCGGCCTGACAACGAGCCGGTTGGCCAGACCACAGGCTTTCGCTCTCGATCCGCGAGGACGCGGATCGTCGGCGGGACTTTGCTCTTCGCCCGCGAGGACGCGGGCTGGGAGCAAGTGGCCTGACAACGACCGGTTGGCCAGACCACAAGCGAATTGCATTAGCCTTGTGCAAATGCTATAATCTTTACTATCTTAGATGAAGGAGGCTGACATGACGGAATTGACCTGCTGCATCTGCGGCGATCCGATCGGCCCGGAACCGAAACGGATCGGCGGGCGAACTTATTGCGATCGGCACTACGCCCGCGTCACTGCGCCCCATCGCGGCATCTGGCAGACCGGCGTGGTGCAGATCATTGCGTTGATCTTGTTCGTCGTCTTAGTCGAAGTCGTCGTGAGTTCGGTGCAGATCACACTGAGCGCCACCGGCCTGGTCATTGCCGGTCTCATCCTCGCGCTGATCCCGGCGTTGATCTGGCTGGCTTTCTTCTACGCTCAAGATCGACTGGAACCCGAGCCTAAGGGTTACGTGCTCGGCGTGTTCCTCCTGGGCGGACTGCTCGCCAGCGCCGTCGGCATCCCAGTGCTGCGGGACCTGTTCCACACGAATGACTGGCTGGGCACCTCGACCCTGACGGGTGTGCTCGGATCGATCCTCGTGGTGGGTGTGACGCAGGAATTTCTGAAGTATGCCGCCGTGCGCTACAGTATCTTTCAATCCAGTGAATTCGACGAGCGCGTCGACGGCATCGTCTATGGCACCGCTGCCGGGCTGGGCTATGCCACACTGCTCAATATTCAATTCATCATCGACAGCAACGGCGCCGACTTGCGCGCGGCGGTGATTCGCATTGTCATCACCACCCTGGCACAGGCCAGCTTCTCCGGCATCAGCGGTTACTTTCTGGCGCGCGCCAAATTTGAAGACGAGCCGATCTGGTGGCTGCCATCGGGCGTGGCGCTGGCCGCGATCTTAAATGGCCTGTTCACGTTCGTGCGCGGTGAAATCTCGACGACGCGCTTGAGCCTGACGGGCGGCGGCTTCAATCCGTGGCCGGGGTTGATTCTGGCCGCCGTCGTCGCCGTCGTGGTACTCGGCTTGTTGTCGTATCTCATTCGACGCGCCAACCGCATCACACTCTCCGGCGTCGATGCCGGTCGGGCTTAGGAGGCCAGCATGTCTACTCTGACTGCATCATCGCACGCCCGCCGCGATCGCTTCGCCGATTGGGCCGTGATTGCGCTCGTCGTGATCGCCCTGGCCGCGGGCTGGCTGATCAAATCGTCCACCGAAAATGCGACCCAATCGATTAACAGCGCCGCCGGCAGTTTCAGTTATCCGAGCGGCTGGCAGACCAGCAAAGCATTGGGCCTGTCGGCGCAGGATACGCGCACCACATCGGGCATACCGACCGCGTTCAGTATCACCTCGGAAACACTGGATACGGATCAGGGGTTGGATGCGTTGAGTACCCGCCAGACGATCCGCCTGGCGCAAGACAACGATGGCTTCTCGATGCTTAACATCAACAAGGAAACCATCGGCGGCGACAACGCGGTGACGTTGAACTATGCCTATGTGGTCGTGTCCAATGCGGGCACCGCCGCCAGCGATCGATTGCCGGTCGTGGTTGAGGCCACCGACAC
>JADGQE010000482.1 GCA_017882055.1 Thermoflexales bacterium | reverse complement strand
GGCCCAGCCACTGCCGAGTACATCATCATAGATCACAACCGTCGTGGCAGCATAAACCGGCAACGGAGGTTGTTTGGTACCGAGCACCGCCAACAATACCCCGCTAACGAGCAGCAAGGCAGCCAACGTTACCCTCAAACGCGATGAACCATGTTGCAGCCGGGAAAAGGGGATCATGATCGCTCCTTTGATTGAATACGAGACGTGGTCAGCAACCAAAGTGATTGTAAGGGAAAAGATGGCGTCCCTATATAGTCGAAAAGTCATCCGGTGCTAAAGTACTATGTTACAATCGCGGCAATTCTGGTACAGAGGAGACGATGAGAAGGAAACGGGGGATCGCAGCGCGAATCCTTATCGGCTTGATTCTGCTGGTGTTGCTGGGCAGCCTCAGCTGCCTGCTCGCCGGCAACGCGCTGATCGTCGGCAGCGATCACCTTCAAAAAGTCGATGTCATTATTGTGCTGGGCTATCCGGCAGATTCGAACGGCGAACCGAGCTCGACTATGAAAGCCCGCGTCGACAAAGGCGTCGAATTATTCAAGCAGGGCTACGCGCAGCATATGATCTTTACCGGCGCGGCCGTCTACAATCAATTCGTCGAAGCCGAAGTGATGGCCGACTACGCCGTGAGTCTGGGCGTGCCGCCTGAAGTCATTAGCCGCGAAACACATGCCACCGATACGCTTGAGAATGCAGCGAACTCCGTCGCCATCATGCAAAGGAACAATTGGCACTCGGCCATTGTGATCACGACGCCCTATCACACCCGCCGGGCTTATCAACTCTTCTTGCGCCATCCCATCGATGTGTCGATTGTGGCGGCCGATCAGCCGCTCGACCTCACGGTGTTCCAGCGCCTCGATGCCATCCTCCACGAATTTGGAGCGTATGTCTGGTATGCCGTCTCAGGCACCGGGCTGAATGCACACTAATCGCTCCGACACCGAGTCGGAACCAGTTGACACAGCCCGCTGGAGAGCAGGCCAAACGCTCAGTCGCTCGGCAGCTGTGTCATGCCCCATGGCAGTTCCACAACGTGCTGAATCATTCGATCAAGCCTCGCCATGCACCATATCCAGCAATCGATTCAGAATGATATCGCCATCAATTCGCAGGCCATTGTGTTCGTATTCGTTGGTGATCCACAGTTTGATGCCCTGAATGTTCTGCGCAGTCTCTTCGGCCAACAATCGATCCACGTACATGTCGTCGTAGTAAACGGCGGCCACACATGGTACGGTATTCGCGTGCAAAGCCGCCGCGTCATACAGACTCGGCCAGTCGTCGTACGCCGCGAGAATTTCGGCGGCCTCTTTCAGTATCCGCAGTTGCCAGTATTCATCGAACATCCATGGATAGATCATCTCACCCGTGAAGTAAACTCTATCAGATGATGTGACATCGAACTCCGGATACTCGGCGCGCTCACGTTCCGCCGACCAGCTCGAGGCCACACCTTCGCAATAGATGGCTTCGTGCAAGCAGGCGTAGATCGGATTGGTATCGAAGGCTTGCATATTCTCGAAGCCGCGCAGAAAAGCGTGGTTGATCTCAAGACCTGCTGCGCCCTGCACGAACGCTTCTTCAAGCAGATAATGCGCGCGCTCAAAACCATCACTCGCGCCAAAGCCCATACCGAGTTGTTGAAAACGGCGCGGCGATAAACGATCGCCCGTTGGCAAATACACTTCGTGCTGTGCCACGTAATCGACAACGTCTTTGGCACGCTGCACATCATCGGGATAGCGTTCGTAATAGCGGCGATTCTTTTCGATCACGCGCGGATAGGTGGCCCGATAAACATCGTCGGCCGGATGATTCAAGGGAGGCAATCCGCCAGTCAGCAGCACTTCGGCCAAACCCTCCGGCGCCGCTGAAAGATAATGCACCGCGCAGAAGCCGCCAAAACTCTGCCCCAACACGCTCCAGCGGACTTCGCCACCCAATAGCTGGCGGCGAATGAACTCGGCATCACGCACGATCGAATCGGCGCGGAAGTGTTTCAGATAATCAGCCTGCGCTTGTGGCGTATCGAAGCGGGCCAGCGTTTGAGCATTCACGGGCGTGCTCAGGCCCGTGCCGCGTTGATCGAGCAGCAGCACTCGATAATCCCGCAAGGCGCGTTTCAGCCAGCCGGTCTTGCTGTCGAAGCTGTGAGGCCGCGGCGAACCGAAACCCGGCCCGCCTTGCAAATAAACCAGCCACGGCAAGTCAACGCTTTCTCGTTCCGGCGATACGACTTCGCGGGCGTAGATTGTGATCGTTTCGCCGTCAGGTCGATCGTAATCGAGCGGCACGTGGAATTCGTGATCGGTCAATACCAGACCGGGCAGACGATGAACCGTGTTCGGCATAGTTGCTTCTTTCTGATTGCGAAGTTGATATGGAATGAACTTACTTGCTTCTAGCCCCTTGCTGCCATGCGTGCTAATTCCTCAGCCTGCCGTGATTCAGCCGGCCGGGCCTCGCCTTTGAGGACATGCCAGTTGACAGCGCGTACTTTCGATTCAGCCACGATCGATTGCCACACTTCGCGATGTTTCACTGGCTGACCGTCCTTGGTACGCCAACCCTGCGCGGCCCAGTTCTTGACCCATTGTTGCAAGCCCTGCGCAGCGTAGTCAGATGGCGTATAGACATGCACCTGGCGACCAATCGGTATTGA
>JADGQE010000124.1 GCA_017882055.1 Thermoflexales bacterium | reverse complement strand
GCCGATCTATCGGCGTACACGAGCGTTGCCAATTGCGTTTCCGCCACGGCTCGAATGCAACGTGTGCGGCTGGCGCTTTCTCAGCAATAAATGGCTCTACGGCATTGTATGCCCCATCTGTAATGCGCAGATTCGCCATCGGTTGCTCGTTGTTGCCTGGCAGCACCTTGACGCCTTATCCTTTGACTGGATAGTTCGTAATCGGCGTATTCTTCACTTCGTGCCGGAAGCATACATCACGGCGATCTTAAGAGGACAAGCATCAAGCATCCCGGCGTGGCGCGACTGTATCAGCAAGGCGAAGTGCTGCTCGCCGGCCCGATCGAAATGATCGATTTCCCCGGAAATCGCCCCTTCATGGAATATCGCCGCACGCCCACCGAAACGCACGCGCTGTTTGCGGAGCGGGGTTGGAAGACCAGCGTTGGTTTTCAAACGCGCAGCCCCGTGCATCGCTCGCACGAATATCTGCAGAAGGGCCGCGCTAGAATTCGTCGATGGCTTGTTTCGGGTGTTTTCCTGCTCAAGTCAGAAGACCCGCTTTCACTCGTCACTTATCACGATCGACTTCTTCACCAATTCCACCAACAATCTCACACTATTCTCCACGTCCGCCATGTCCACCATCTCCGATGGACTGTGTATGTAGCGGCACGGCACCGAGAGCGATCCGGTCGGAATGCCGTCGCGCGAAATCTGGATGGCCTGCGCATCGGTCGTGCCGCTGCGCAGGATCTCAAGTTGATAGGGAATCTGGGCTTCGCGCGCTCGTTTTATCATCCACTCCTTCACGCGCGGATCGACGATCATGCCGGAGTCCTGTAGCTTGATGGCCGGGCCTTTGCCCATCTCGACCGCTTTCGGCAGCGCACGCGGCGTGTCACCCGTATCGGTAACATCAATCGCCAGCGCCACGGCGCGCAGCCATATCGCCTATCATGCTATACTTTCTGTATGCAATACTTTGTCCCATCCGATGACCCGCCGCCGCTGCGCATTCTGGCCGAGGCGTTTCCACCCGGCGCCGCCGTGCCGCTTTCGGTGGCGCGCGCCGCGATCGACGTGTACTCGCGCCCCGGCGACGTGATCCTCGATCCGTTCTGCAACAGCGTCAATGTGATTCAGGCCGCGCTCGAAGCGGGCCGCCGCGTCATCGCGGCTTCGTTTAACCCCATCAACTTGCTGGCGATCGAGGCCACGTTGTGGCCGATCGATGCTCGCTCCGCGTTGACGCATCTGGCCGATACGCACAAAGGCGCCGAGCGTTTGCGCGATCATGTTCTGGCGCAATACGCCGCCCGTTGTCCCCGCTGTGGAAAAGCCGCCCTCGCCCAGGCGTTTATCTGGGATCGCGATCAAAACACGCCGCTTGAAAAGCGGGTGCAGTGTGAAGCGTGCGGCGAACTCAGCGGCCCGATCGACGAAGCCGATGTGACCAGAGCGCGGCGCTTCGAACCGCGCGGCCTGTCGTTCTGGCTCTTGCACGCCCGCGTGATCGATCGCCAGAGCGAGGAAGCCGATCGCGTGAGCGAGATTCTCGACGCTTACACGCCGCGCAATCTGGCCGCCATCGGCGACATCGTGCTTAAGATCGATGGCCTGTCCGAAGCCGATCGATCCGCGCTGCGGCCCGCCCTGCTGGCAACCCTGGAGGCTTGTACTTCGCTTCATTCGCCGGACGACATTCCGCGACCGGCCGGCAGTTTGAGAGCACCGCCCCGTTTTGTCGAGAGAAACGTCTGGCTTGAATTGGAAAATCTTTGCCGCACACCGGCTCTCGTTCACTCCGGCGCTCCAGCGCCGCTTATGACACTGCTGGCCTCCGATCAGCCCGCCGTCTCACTGCTGGCCGAGCCTGCGCGCGAGCTGGCGCGGCTCCTTCCGCCGAAGTCGATTCAGTTGTTGCTCAGTCATCCGCCGCTGCCCCGGCCGACTTTCTGGTCGCTCAGTACGGCGTGGACTGCGTGGCTGTGGAACAAATCAGCCGCCGGCGGCTTGCTGCCGTTGCTGTCACACAAGCGCACCAACTGGGATTGGCAGTGGCGGGCGATTGCGTCCGCCCTCAGCGCGCTCCAGGCAACGCTGAAAGATGATGCGCGCAGCGTCATGGCTTTCGCCGGCGACGAATCGATTCTGGAAAGCGTGTCACTCGCCGCGGCGGCTGCGCATCACGTGATCGAACACGCCGTGTGCGATCCACACGACGGCCTGCGTGTCACCTGGCGACCGACCCACGCTCCGCCGGCCATCGCGCCCGAACCATCCGGCCTGTTGTCCACCGGCATTCACACCCTGGCACGCGCTGCGGCGCGACGCATTCTGCGCGACCGCGCCGAGCCGACCGATCAACTGACCCTGCACGCCGGCCTCTTCGCCGCACTGGGACAAAGCGATCTACTGGCACAGGCCGCGCGTTTGCCGGAGGGCGAGCAACTGCCGCTGACGTTTGTGCGTGAATCGATCAAAGCCGCCTTCACTTCAGCCGATTCGCCCCTGACGGCGTTGGACCCGCACACGTGGTGGCTGAAGGACCCACCGTCCCTTCAAACCCCGCTGGCTGATCGAGTTGAACTCGCCTTGCTGGAATTGTTACAATCGCGCGTCGAATGGCCCAGCGACGATCTGCTGCGCGAAGTCTACCGGCGCTTCCCCGATCACCTCACCCCCGATCGCTGGTTGCTGGCGATGTGTCTTCACTCGTATTCGGATGAGCCGGAAGCCGGTCGGGTGCGGCTCAGGGCCGAAGATTCTGCCCAGGCCCGCGCGATCGATTCGGTCCGGGCGAGGCATGATCTCGAAACCGTTGGCAAGCGCCTGGGCTTTGAGGTGATGGCGGATCAGCCTGAGGCTGAGAGACGGCGCGTCACCTGGCGGCAGTCGGGCGAAATCGTTCACGCGTTTGTCATCACGGCGACAGCCGAGATCGACTTGCTGCTGCATCAAGCGGCGGGCGTGCTGGTTCTGCCGGGCGGACGGGCCACGCTGTTGCAGCACAAAATCGGGCGCGACGTTCGACTGAAGAAGGTGATGGATGCGTGGCAGCTGCTGAAATTGAGTTCGCTGCGTCACATCGCCGAAGACACTGATCTATCGCTCAACACTTTCGCGTTAGCGTTTGGCCTTGAACCACCCATCGAACAACCGGCGACACAGATCAGGTTGTGGTAAACAACTGACCGGATGACCAGGTGACAGGGTGACCGGGTGACAAAGTGTAGTTACTCGTCAGATCACCCCGTCACTCCTTCACCTTGTCACCTTGTTATCCGATCACTCATCTTTCGCCCCCGGCGGTTCGACGTGGATCGTGATGTGATCAAGTAGAGGCAATTCGGTGCGGAGACGCCGCTCGAGCTGCTCCGCCACCAGATGGGCCGCGACGACGGCCGAATCGCCCGGCAGGGAACAGTGCAGCGAAGCATCGATCGCGTTCGACGTGCGGCTGCGGCGCAGCATCACGTTGTGGCTCGCGCCGGGGCCACACACTTCATCGCCGATACGCATAATCGTCGCGCGCAACGCGCCGGCTTCCGGGCCGGTCATCGGCACGACCAGCGTGCCGGGCAGCATCGGCTCGATGTGGGTAAAAATCTCGCGCAGCCGGGGCAGTTCAATCCGTGCCCGCGCCTCGAATTGACTTACCAGATCGTGCGAGGTGAACAACGAAAATGCGGCGTTGACCTCGACGTCAATGTCGACCGAGTAACCTTCCGGCACGACATTCACATGAATGTTGTGTACGCCCAAACCCAGCCCGTCGGCAATGGCCCGCAGCCGGACTGCGATCGCGTCCCATTCAGACAGCGGCGCTTGCGAGCCGGGTTCAATGTGCACCACGGCATCCACGAGGCCGGGAACCTGTTCTTTCAACTGGCGCTCGACCTCGCTCGCAATCGCATGCGCCTGCTCGGTCGCCATGGCCGGATCGACCTTGATATTGAGATCGAGATGCACATCGTCATCGCGGCCGCGACTGCGGACCTGGCTCGCATTCCACACGCCGGGCACGCCGCGCGCGACATCTTCGACGAGATGGGGATCGGCCACCACGCTGTCGGTGAGCACATCGGATGTTTCGCGCAGGATCCGGCCCGCCGTCCGCACGACGTAGATGACAATGCCCACCGCGACCACCACATCCAGCCACGGCAGGCCGAACTGCGAGCCGATCAGTCCAATCAACGCCGAGAGCGAAACAAAAATATTGACGCGCGTGCCGGTCGCATCGGCCACCAATACATCGCTGCCCAGTTCACGCCCGCGCCGGCCTTCGTATGAAACGATGAACATATTCAACGGCAGCGTCAGCAGTATGAGCACGAGCGACTCGATCGACAGCGTAGGTATCGCACCGCCGCGCAATCGATCAACGATGTCTCTCAAGACCTCCCAGCCTACGAGCAGCATCAAGCCGGCAATACCGAGCGTGGCAATCGTCTCGTACTTGCGATGACCGTAAGGATGATCGGGATTGGGCGGTTGGGACGCGGCGTGAATGCCGAGCAAGCCGATCACGTTCGACGACGAATCGACCAGCGCGTTAAACGCATCGGCCAGCACCGCGATCGAGCCGGTCAGCGCGCCGACAAAGAACTTGATCGCCGTGACGATCAGATTGAGTACCATGATGCCGATCAGCACGCGCCGGACGGATCGCTGGTATTGAGCTGCATTTGTCATGGATGATCCCTGGCGAAAACTGCTGCGATTATACGTGATCGATCAATAGGCTGCAATGTGCCTTGGCGGCTTCGTTCAACTCGGACTATAATGCAGTAAGGTAATTGTTTACCGCGTTCGGCGACTATAAGTCGCTGCAACAGAAACGCGAAATCCGCCTACGCGGATTAAATTTCCAGCCGACGCAGGTCGGCTTGGTGTAATCGTTGCTGCGATTTGCCCATGTCCCACTCGCTTGTGACGAGTGGGTGGGCCGCCAGACGCAATCGCCAAGACGGTAAACAAGTACCAAGTAAGATTACGACACTGGAGGTTACGTCCATGCAACATAGCGAAGGCAAATTTACGGCCAGCGACGGCCTCGAAATCTATCATCAAGTGTGGGCGGCCGATGGAACACCGAAGGCGGCTATTTTGATCGTTCATGGGCTGGGCGAACACAGCAGCCGCTATCACAACTATACGGATTACTTTGTGCCGCGCGGTTACACGTTGTACGGCTTCGATCTGCGCGGGCACGGCCGATCGGGCGGACCGCGCGGCCATGTTGAGCGGTTCGATCGCTTCGTCGACGATGTGGGCCGTATGGTCGCCCTGATCCGCGAACAGCTGCCCCATACGCCGCTCTTTTTGCTGGGCCACAGTCTCGGATCATTGCTAACCCTGGCTTATGCGCTGCGCTATCCCGACGGCCTGGCCGGCGTCATCACGAGCGGCACGGCCTTACGCGATGCGCTGGAGATTCCGGGCTGGAAGCGTGCGCTGGCGCGTGTATTCAGCCGCGTCGCGCCGACTGTGAAATTTGATAACGGCATACAGAATGATTATCTAACGCACGATACCAAAGCCATCGAAACCTATACGCACGATCCGCTGGTACATCACGTCGGTACGCCCCGACTTGCCACCGAGGTCGAAGCCGCCCGACAAATGCTCTACGCCAGTGCATCCGAATGGAAATTGCCGCTGTTGATGCTGCACGGCAGCGACGATCGCATTTGCCTGCCGGCCGGCGCGCAGGCTTTTCAAGCGAAAACGCCGCAGACGTTAACGGCCTTTCGGCAGTATGACGGCCTGTACCACGAGATTCACAACGAAATGGGCAAGGAGAGCGTTTTTTACGATATTGAGAATTGGCTGGCAGACAAAGTGGCAGGGGCAATTTCCAAAAGCCAACCTGACATCGATAGGAACAAAGGGGGATAGACACTACCCACCGACTCAATCTATGATAAGGAACAATGAACGCTTCGGCGATGCGATCGAAATACGGGTGTGTTTATTTAGCACGGCCCAGATGGTTCAAACTCACATCCAAAACAGAAAGGGGGTGATTGACATGTTGTACCTACCTGTCCGAAGAGGGACAAGGAATCATTGAGTATGCCTTAATTCTTGTTTTGGTGGCCCTGATGGTGATCATCGTTCTGGCTCTGCTCGGGCCAGCGATCGGCAACGTCTTTTCCAATCTCTACGTACAAATCTGATCGAATCCAAAGATGTGCCGCGCCCCGTTTCCGGTTGGAGACGGGGCTTTTTTGCTGCCAGCCAGCCCGTCACGAGCCGCGCTTCATCTGGCTGTAGACACTGACCGGCGGCCGGGGCTTGCCCGATTTATGCGCACGCCAGCGATCGAGATAGTCCGCCAGCTCCCGGTTCAATGACATCCAGTCGCCCACCCACAGCACCAGACTGCGGTCGTCGGGCGTGAACATCAAGTCGCCCATCCAGAATTTCATCCAGCGCAGCGACATCGGAAAACTATTCATGTCCACCACCACGACCGTCTGGCCTGCAAACTTCTCCAGAAAATGGGCCTGGCTACGAGACACGGCATCTTTTTTGAAAATCTCGAACAACGCATTGGGCCGCGTCTCCTGAATGCGCTTATAGGAAATGACAATCGAATAGAACGGCGTCCGAATCTTCAGATTGCGCTCGGTGCACTGCACGTACGGCAGATAGCTGGCGACGGTTCGATACAAGAAAATCAAAAACGCCGCCGAGCCGATCACCAGCAGAATCCAGGCGTAACTCACCAGGGTGAATTGGATCTCTTTCAACTGGAAGGGCACAAAGTTGATCGCCAGGTAGAGTCCAAAAAAGATCAGCGATCCGATCAAGAACATCGCGCGATGCGCGTGAAACCGCTCGTAGAACAGCCTGAGAGTATGGCGTTTACCGCTTTTCATGTTTGATTCCTCGCCGCAAAATAATCACACTGTTTCTGAAGCACACAGACTTCACACCCGGGCCGCTGCGCTTTGCAAACCTGGCGGCCATGCTGAATCACATTCAGATGAAACGGATGATACCATTCGGGCGGCACCAGCGCTTCCAGGATCTCATGCGCTTTGTCGGCAGACGTCCCGAGCGGAATCAACCCCAGGCGCCCCGTCACCCGGTGGATGTGCGTATCGACAGGAAAAGCCGGTTTGCCCAGCGCAAACAGCAGCACAATCGAGGCGGTCTTCGGCCCAACGCCGTCGAGTGAAGTCAGCCACGCTTTCGCTTCGTCCACCGGCAAATTGCGCAAGAAATCGATCTTGAGTTTGCCGCGTTCGGCCGTGATGCGCTGTAGAACTTTTTGAATGCGCGGACCTTTTTGATTCGCCAACCCCGCCGGCTTGATCGCCTCAATGATCTTTTCTGTCGGTGCGTCGCGCACGGCGGCCCACGTGGGCAGAGCCGATCGCAGCGCCCGATAGGCCTTATCGCGATTGAGATCGTTGGTGTTCTGGCTCAGGATCGTATTGATCAATTCGTCAACTGGATCGATCGGCTGCCAGTCCACTTGCGCGTTTGACTGATCGATCAGCGCTACGGTTCCGGCCCACGCCGGTCGGGCGGGCAGACCATAGGTTTTGATCAATAAGTGATGCACAGCGCGTACTTTGGCTTTGAGCGCACGCGTACCCGATGCAGACGAATCGGCTTTCATCGTGTCAAAATTATAGCACAGCACTGATGTTTGACGAAAGGCCGAACCCAATACAGTTAAGGATTGTCGTAGCTTCTGCGAGTTTACCTCTTGACGGTCAACCTGTCCAGCAAATGAGTCTAGCAGTCTGTCGGAGAGAAAACTCTCATCCCTATTTCTTGGCTTTTTGACGCCATAAGTGGGGCTTAGACATCGATCGTGAAGCGAAATACCCACCAAAATTGGGTTCACGATCGGTTGTTATGTTCTCTCCGACAGACTGCTAGCCGAGCAACTCTTTAACGGCTCGGTTTTTACCCGTAACCGAATAAGTCGCCTATACGCTTTTGCCCAAATGAATCGCAGCCCATTGCGCTTCCAACTCACGGAAGACTTGGGTTTGATGATGTTGTAAGCGATAGATGAGTCGCCGCCGTTCTTGTTCAGCGCGAAGGTTTTTATAACGCCGTTGGTAATCCATTCGATTCGATGCCACACACCGTAAGCGTGCCAACACCTGCGCTTCGCTATCGCCACATTCCCAGATGAGATAGGGGCCCTCCTCCAACAAAGTCGCGGTGTTAAACTGACGGCCACTGATTCGGCGCTGATCGCGACGCAAGCGACCAAATCGAGATTCGAGCGCATTGTTGGTTGGAGGAACGCCCGCAACGTCATAGCACACAAACAAGTCCTTTCCCCAACGACCGGTGATGCCAATCAAATGTTGTCGAAACTTCATGAGCCATTCTGATAGCCCGCGTTGTTTTTTCAATTTAGCGAGATAACGATTGAGTCGTTGTTGAATGCGCGCGCCTTGATGGGCATGAACCGCAGGTCTTAGTCTATCGATCTCAGGTAAGGGCGCATCCAAGATGTGCGCGATATCAATCATCCATTGCTGACCTTGACGAAGCGCTTCCATCGAAACGCGAAATTCATCCCGCACGGACTGGATGATGCTCAGCAGTTGAGCCAGACGCTCATCGTCCCTTTTTTTAGACAGCGCTGGATGGAGCAGGTCACTTCATCCAGTAAGGCGTACAAGCGAACCCCACCTAATTGCAGAGGCGCACGACTGCGAAAGCGAAGACCTTGACGAATCGCCAACGCATAGGTGCCGACGATGATCGCACTCCGATCCTGAGGCGACGCCGCTTCAATTTTCCGCTCAATGGCTCGAATTCCCCGTATTTTTGCCTTGATTTCGACCATTTGCGCTCGATCTTGCTCAATCAAGGGCGCGGCCGCATCACGCAGGAAGTGAGATTGGCAAGCTTGATGCGGCTTGTGCCAAGTGGCTTTGAGCGCCTTAACCAAGGCGCGTTGCTGGTCGCTCACGGTCGCCAATGTCTTGAGAGCCAGATCTTTCACCGGTTGTAAGAACGCTTGGAGAGTCGCTTGATCAACTTGAGAGAGCCATTCGGCGTGCACGATCGTCCGCGTCAACACTTCACGCACCACCCATAACTGGGGTTCGCCGCTCTCGGGTTGCAAGCCGTCGGCAGACCAGATCAAACCGCCGTAGGTTTTCTCGGCTTCGCGCAATTTAGCTAGATCGATTTGCGTCAAACCGCGTAAGAGCAGACGATAGTAATCCCAGAGTCTTTCCACTTCGCGGTCGGTGATCTGTATCCCGGCCGAGCGCAACTCTTGACCGATTTCACCCATGGTGCGATGATCGTGTTGGCGACGCCAACCCACACGCACAATCACATCCAGGCCATACGTCACGCCGGGTAAACTCAAAGCGGCTAACTGGCTTGAAAGATAGTGTATCTGGCGGTGCTGACATTTCGGGTTGACACAGTGAGATGCATAACCGCCTAGCCAAAGAACGCCGTCCAGAGTTTGGATTGTTTTCTTAAGATACAAGCCCTGCAACAGGCGCAACCGTTGACGACAATGGGGACAACGCTTCAGCTCTGGATAGAAATACTGACGACTGACTGATTGGAACGATTTCGTTTTTCGCATCGCGTCTCCTGAACAGCCGCACGAATGTATAGCGCGGGATGGTCAGTATACGCGGTAAAACCCTAATAGGCGACTTATTCGGTTACGGCTAAAAAGTAGGAGGTGAATCATGCCAACAATCGCTTATTCTCAGGTTCAAGAGTTAGTCATGCGCTTGCCAGTCAAGAAACTACCATTGGCCTACG
>JADGQE010000481.1 GCA_017882055.1 Thermoflexales bacterium | reverse complement strand
CGGGGCAAATTGGGCGGCGCGTAGGGGCGAGGCATTCCCCAAACGGCGAACATCGACGGGCATCTTGAACGCCATCCGGGTCACGGTCGATCATGATCAAGAAACCGGGTTTCTACATTTCAAAAGGAATCGAACGGCTAACGCGAGAAACCCGGTTTCTAAAGGCGAATCGTAATCCGCATCATGATGCGCCCATGGCCCGACCGGCGATCCAGCCCGTCGTCCAGGCGCTTTGAAAATTGAAGCCACCTGTGATACCGTCGATGTCCAGTATCTCGCCCGCAAAATACAGGCCGGGACAGCGACGGCTTTCCATTGTTTTGAAGTTAACTTCGTCGAGGCGCACGCCGCCGCAGGTGACGAATTCTTCCTTAAAGACACCCTTGCCTTTGATGGCATAAGCGCCACGGGAGAGTTCGTTTGTTAGCGCCAACAACTGCTGCTTGGAAACGTCCGCCCAGCGTCGATCAACGCCGATACCGGACGCGGCGGCCAGCCGCTTCCACAAGCGCGACGGCAGCGACAATGGCGAGGTGGCCGCCACGCTCTGGCGGGGATGCTCCGCTTTGAGCGCCGCCAACTTGCGCTGAAGTTCGCTCGTGCTGTAATCGGGCAGCCAGTTGATCAGCAGCTTCGCGTGATAGTGGCTGTCGTGCAGCACGCGTGCGCCCCACGCCGATAGTTTCAGAATCGCCGGGCCGCTCAAACCCCAGTGCGTGATCAGCACCGGGCCAATCTGTTCGATAGGCGTGCCATCGAGTTGCACCCGAACTTTTTCCACCGAGATGCCGGCTAAATCGATCAGCCGCGCATCATCGAGCGTGAAGGTAAACAATGAGGGCACCGGCGGCTCGAGCGTGTGACCCAACTTCGCCGCCCACTGGTAGCCTTGTCGATTGCTGCCCGTTGCCAGCAAGACCCGATCGCCGATCAAAGCCGCATGGGATTTGAGATTGATCACGAAGCTGGATTCAGATCGTTCGATCGAATCGAGCGCCACTTCGGTGCGAATCTCAACACCCGCTCGCCGGGCCGTTTCGATCAGACAATCGACAATCGTCTCAGATCGATCGGTGACCGGAAACAGGCGGCCATCCGCTTCGGTCTTGAGTCGCACGCCATGCCGGGCAAACCAGTCAACCGTATCACGCGGTTGAAAGCGTGTGAAGGGGCCGCGCAGTTCGCGCCCGCCGCGTGGATAGTTTTGGATCAGCCCACTCGGCTCGAAACAAGCGTGCGTCACATTGCAGCGACCGCCGCCGGAGATGCGCACCTTCGATAACAGCGCGCGGCTTTTCTCGAGAATGACGACGCGGCTGTGCGGATGGGTTTCAGCGCAGGCAATCGCTGCAAAGAAACCCGCCGCCCCGCCGCCAATCACGACCACTTGAGGAGATGACATGGGGATATTGTAATACACTCGCGAGATTGTGCGAATCTTTCATTTTGCTCTTCGACCGCGTCCGCGCGGGCGACCGATGTGCCGCGCGACGCCCGCGCGGACGCGGGCTGGGAGCAGCGTAGTTTTCTGGTGATTATACACAAGTGATTTTTACCACGGCGCCTGGCGGCCCACCGCCGCACTGCGGCGGACATGGGCAGGCCACGGAGTTCACGGAGTTTTGGAAAATGTGCGTTTCTCCTTGGCCTCTGTGTCTCCGTGGTGAGATGTGTATAATCACCAGAGGTCTTGACTTGTAACCGCGTGTCAGCCAGTATACAATCCAAGCATCGCGGTTGTTAAAGAAAGGACACCAACCCATGCGCCAAATATTGAAGCCCAGTGCCTCGATCCTTGTTTTGACGGTTGCGCTGTTGATCGCAGCCGGTCCGCGCAGCACGCAGCTGGCTCCGCGCACATTTCCACAATATACCTTCGACATCAATCTCGACTATGGCGCACATCGCGTCGACGCGGTCGAGCAAGTCAAAGTCACCAATCCCGATACGCAGACGATCTCCGGCATCGTCTTCAACGTACCCGCAGCGCATACGGCTGGCATGTTCAAACTGCGCAGCATCCAGGTCAATGGGCAGCCGGCCACGTATGATTTTGCCGACACACTGCTCTCGGTCAAACTGCCGGCGCAGCTTCAACCCGCCCAATCTGTCCTCGTCACCTTGAGTTTCGTCGTGAATGTGCCGCCCCTGGGCAACCCCCAAAGTTTTGCCGCGGCTGATCTGGCCTACTCCGATGTCGCGCTGAACGTGGGCTACTGGTATCCTTTGCTCGCACCCTATCGATCGGGCAGCGGCTGGGTCAATGTGCCCTGGGCGCCGATTGGCGATCCCTTCGCCAGCGAATCAGCCGACTACAAAGCGACGATCACCGCCACGCCCGGCGTAACGATCGTTTCGGGCGGCCACCTGACACACAGCGGCAATGTGTGGCAAGTCGATCTGCCGCGCGGGCGCACCTTCGGCTTGATTGCCAGTCCGTATTATCAACCGGCCTCGGTGAAGTTCGGCAACGTAACCTATTCGGCTTATCTCTTGCCCCAACACGCTTATCTTGCGCCGATCACATTGCGAACCATGATCCGCGCGCTGACTTTATACACGTCGTTGTACGGCCCATACCCTTATTCGGATTTGCGCGTGGCGGAATTCAGCGGGCCATGGAGCATGGAGTTTGGCGGCTTCTGTTTGCTGGGGACGACGGAGTTCGATGACTACGATGGCACCTTCCGCAACCGATTGAT
>JADGQE010000123.1 GCA_017882055.1 Thermoflexales bacterium | reverse complement strand
TCCGCCGCCGGGGACCGACGTAGAAGTGGCCGCACCGGGCGTCGGCGTCACAGTCGGCGTCGAGGTCGGTTTCCGCGTTGGCGATGGAGTGGGCGTCTCCGGCGCAAAAACCTTCGCCGTTTCGCCGGGTGGCATCGTCAAAATCGATGTTTGCTCAAACGTAACGAACTTGAACAATCCGAAGCTAAACACAACTGCAAGCACCGCCGCGATTGGATAGAAGATACGCTGTCGTCGTTGCAGCACAGCGGGCGATGGAGCCCTGGAGTCTTGACCTGCTTCAACCATGGCCAGTTCCGCCGGATGCTCATGCTCCATCTCTTCGCGCGTGAGTTTGCCGTTGAACATACTTTTGTTGAAGTGCCGGATGTGGACATTGTAGAAGTGCCACAAGATGATCGCCAGCACCGCCAGCAGGGCTTCGCCGCCATGCGCCACCTTGGCGGCCGGGATCACTTCGCCCGGCAGTAAATTGGTGGTGGCGATGGGATTCCACATCATGAAGCCGGTGATAATCATTACCAGCGTGCCCCACACCACGGCCAGATATTCGACCTTCTCGGAGTACGAGTATCGCCCGTAATAGGCCCGCTGCTTGCGCCGGCCGAGGTAGAACAAGAGATCGTGAATCAAATGCTTGAAGTCACTGATCACCGGAAACATGCTGAGCGCCGAACGCTTAACGAAAACGCGATAGATCACAGCCAGCAAGTGATAGACGCTCAGGGCCATCAACACAATCGCCGCAAAGTGGTGAAGGCCGCGCGTCGCTTCGATGCCTCCCAGCAAACCGATGATCGTATCGCTAATCGGCGCTTCGGCAAATTTCTGTGGAAGCCCCGTCACTGCCAGCGTCGTGAACGAGGCCAGCAGAGCAATATGCTCGATACGCTGCCAGATGTTGAAACGTGTGTAGTAAGTTGGTTTGGGTGCGGCCGTATTCGTCGTCTGATCGGGAAGAGTCGAGCTAGCCATGGTTCGACTCCTTTCCATCGGCAGATTGATCGGTGTCGGCGGATGAAGGCTCGGATGAGGATGCCGCCGCATTAGATGATGCAGCCTCATCAGTTACCGGTGCTGCCTCGTTAGATGATGCCGTCTCATCAGGAGGTACTGCCGCATTGGATGAGACAGGCTCATCGGGCGCCGGTGCTGCCTCGATCGGCGCAGCGGGCTGATCGGGTGCGGGTGCAACCGGCGCGCCGGAGGCGGGTGGAGCTGCCGCCGGTTTCACAGCGGGCGCGGGCTTTCGGAATCGCCGACGCACTCGCCAACTGACATCGAGCAGCACCAGCACGGCCATACCGCCCAGCACACCCGGAATGAAAATCTGATAGAACAGGTTCACGAAGTAAACCAGCGGCGTTTTGTCCTGAGAAGGAATGTAGTGTGACAGCCATGCCGACGAGAAATTCGCCGTTGCGGTAGGATGGCAGACCTGGCAGCGCTTCAAAATATTCTCGCGAATCGCCAGGCCCTTTTGCGGATCATCCACTCTGGCAATATCGTGAATGCCGTGGCAGTCAAAACAAACGGGCTTGTTGGTCGGCGCATCGGGCGATTGTTTTTCGAACAACGTCACCGTCGTGCCATGGAAGTCGGCCACGTAAGTATTGAGCACCTGCGTCGAGATGCCGTATCGATCCATGATCTGCGCATTGGTATGGCATTTGGCGCACAGGCTGGGCGACTTCAGGCGGAAGGCGTCCGTCGTCGGATCAGGAATGTTGTGCACGCCGTGGCAATCGATGCAGGTCGGCACGTCCAGGTTGTTTTCTTGAATAAGCGCCGCACCATGGACACTCGCCTTGTACTTCTCGTAAATATCGTTGTGGCATTTGGCGCAGGTCTGCGGCACCCAGAGGCGCGCATCGGGGAGCAATTGCTTGGTCGATGGATCCGTCAATTTGCGGACGGTGTGCGCCGTATGACAGTCGGTGCAGATGGCCGCGTCGCGATTGCCCGCCGCCTGCGCCCGGCTGTGAACGCTGTCATTCTGCTTCGCAGATTGATCGGCGTGACAGCTGCCGCACAGCTTCACCAATTGCAAACTGGCATCGCGCCGATCGGCGGCATTAAAGCCCGGATACTGCACCGGGTTCTCACCATGCTTCTGATCGAAATTGGTATGGCACTGCACACAAGCGATGCCGCTCTGCCCGTGTACGGAGTGCGCCAGATCATCGCCGCTGATATACAAACTTAAGTCGGAGTCGTCATACAATTTCTTGGTCAAACTTTGGTTGCTATGGCAACCCAGACAAACTTCGTTGGTCACGGCTTGATCGAGCCGGGCGCCATTCGGCGCTGATTCGATCGTACTTGAAGATGAGCCAGCAGCGACTTGTGGCACCAGCCAGATCAATCCGATCAAGACCGCGCCCGTCAGAAGGGTCAGTGGCAAAAGACCCCGGTGAAAACGATGGATCACGACTGCCCTCCTTGATCCCGCGTTTCGGGCCTGGCCGGTTCACCCGTCAGCCGCTCAAATTCGGCGGAATGATATTGGCGCATATCGTCTTCGTTCAATCGCCCGGTGAAGATGCTGAGATTCAAGCGTTCGAGGTGAACGTGATAGAAGTGCCAGATCAACACGAAGATGCCAGCCACAATGGCTTCGGTGCTGTGGGCCAGCTTGGCCGCCGGCACAATGCCGCCTGACACGACGCTCGTGACCTGCACGGGGAACCACAGGATGAAACCGGTCACGACCATGATCCCGATCCCGAAGAACAGGAACCAGTAAGTCACCTTTTGCTCGAAGTTATATTTGCCGAACCTGGGTTTTTGATTCGACAGGAACAACAGATACTTGAGCATCTGTCCGGCATCGCGCACATCTTTCAAAGTGGGAAACAGGGCCGGCGACATCTTGCGGCGCGCCAGTAAAACGATCGCGCGGATCAGGTGATACAACACTTCGAGCGTCAGCACGAGGGCGGCGATGTGATGAATGGTCTGCACCAGCAGCAATCGATCGGGCGTCGATAGAATATCCTGACTCCATTGCTCATTGCGATATTTCTGAACGATCCCCGTCAAGAACAACACGATAAACGATAGGATCAACAGGCCGTGTTCCCAGCGTTGACCGCGAGTGAAACGCGCGAAAAATCGGATGGTCTGCACCCCGCGTGAAGCCGGGGCAGTAGTCGATCGGCTCACGGCATTCATCGTAGACTCCTCCTCACCCGCCCGACAACAGCCCGAATGATTTGCAGAATCACATAGATCACACACAGCCACAAGATAAAGGGCGTGAAGCCCGAATAGAACTGCTCGACGTAGAACAGGAACGGTGTGCGATTGAGGTCGATCTTGTTGTGGCCCGTCCAGGCCGCCGTCCAGTTAGGTCCTGCGCCGGGGTGACACTTCTGGCACGTCGCCAACAGGTTCGCCGGATTCACTTTCGAAGCCGGGTCGTCGGTTTTGCGAATGTCGTGGACGCCGTGGCAGTCGGTGCAGACCGCGCTGGTATGCCAGATCGTCGGCCAATTCTCTTTATAAACTGAAATATCCACGCCATGCCACGAAGTGCGATACAAACTATAGACATCGGTCGACAGTCCGTATTTGCTCATGCGCCTGGGATCGGCATGGCAGCCCGCGCATAGATCGGGCGTATTCACACGGAACTGTGCCGTGCGCGGATCCTGGATGTTGTGAACGCCGTGACAATCGGTACAGACCGGCACATCCGGATTGTTATCCTGGATCAATGCTACGCCGTGCACGCTGTCTTTGTAATCGGCAAAAATCTGCGTATGGCATTGGCCGCATGTTTGCGAGATACGGGAACGTGGCTGATCCGGCTTTTGAACATCGTGGGCGCCGTGACAATCAGTGCAAATCGGCGCAGTCTGGTTGCCCGCTGCAGCCGCCCTGGCATGCATGCTATCCAGCGTCTTGTCGTAGTTGGTGGAGTGGCACTTCTGGCAGGCCTGGTAATACGAGCGCGACAGTTCACGGCGAGTCTGATACGTGATAGCCGGATGTGGATAAGTCTTGATGTTAGTGTGACACGCTTCGCACTCAATACCGAGCGGACTGTGAACCGATTTCGCCAGTGTGTCAGTCGAGATATACAAAGACAAAGTCTCGCCGCCGGGCAAGGTCAGGCTCAATTTGGGATCGCCATGGCAGCTCAAGCAGTAATTCTCAGTCTGCTGAGCTGGTGGATCGGCAACGCCCATGGAAGTGGGCGGAGTGTAAATATCACCGGCCGATTGTGACTCGGCACGCGCCGGCACCGTCAAGGCCAACACAGCCAGCGCCGCCAATACAACGATCCCGGCCAACGCCAGCCAGCGAGTCGATCGTCTACGCTTTGCCATGCGCAATGCCTCCTCCAGGCTTATGATTGCCGTTGTTCCCGTTATTTTGATCCGGCGGTGGAGGCGGCGGCTCGGCAATCAATCCCAGACGCCGCAGCAAATAAGACACACCCAGCATGAGCAGCAACGGCACGATGCAACGCACTGCAAATAAGAGAGCAACGATAATTGGGCTTTCAGCTGATTCTTGCATGTGTAACTCCTGCAGTCGAATCACCACGGTCTGCATTCCACGTCGAGTGCAGATAAATCATTTGCTCGGGCCAGGCCTGGGCCAGATCAGGAGCAGCCATCGCTGAATGAATTCGGACCGCCTCGTATCAAAACGGATGCCGCGTCCATGTTGATGCGCTGGATCAACCTGGCGCGGCCTAATGATCAGCTATCTACGTCAAATTGTCAACTACGCTTCGCTTCCGTGTGCTCACTATGATCAAACAGTGGAAGGAACCGCAGGCCGAGGGTCAAGAGCAGCAAGCCATAGCCAATGATACCGACCGCAATACCCCACTCGGTGAGACTGGGCCAGTAGGTGCCGGCCACCGACTGATAATCCACACCCGGCGAGTAAGACAGCGGAACGGTCAAACCAGACACCGTGACATTCCAACGATTGGCGACGATGCCGATCACGGCCGCCAACGCGCCGGCCACCAGGAAAGCGGGCCTTCGATTGAAACGCGGCGTGAGAAAAAAGATCGCCGGAATCAGAATGCCGATGATGATCTCGACCACCCAGAAGCCAAAACCATAGGGCGTTTGTTCATTCAACACCGCAAAGGCTTGATTCACTTGCGGGCTGCGGCCATAGTAACTTACCGCGAGCAAATCCCAGAGCTTGATGTAGGCATACAGCAACAGGCCAAAACCGCTAAAGCGCGCAATGGTGCGGAGAATGTCATGCGCTACCGTCGGTCTGCCCCTCACCCATTCGGCAATGTGCGCGATAGCCACCGTCAAGGCCGGGCCAACCGCCACGGCTGAGACGATGAACATGATCGGCATGCTGGGCTTGAACCAGATCGGACGCGAGCGTAGAATGCCATAGGTCGCACCCAATGATGACTGATGCAGCAGCGAAATGCCGAGGCCCAGCAGTGCAAATAGCGGCGCTGCTTTGTGAAGCGAGTGAGTGAACTTGCGCAGTCCCGGCCAGCGTGCAAAGAACGGTAGATCGGTAATGACGGGCAGAAACTCAAGCAGCATGATCGCCAGGTACAACGTGATACACCACGTGATTTCCCACAACACCGAATGGACATTCCAGTACACCCATGGATGCCAGAAGCGATCGGGCCGGCCGATGTCCATGATCAAAGTCAACAGCGCCGCCGTGTAACCCACGAAGCCGACGAACACGGCCAATCGCACGATCGATTGAAAATTCTTGAGCTTGAGCAAATACACGATCGCGCTCAAGGTGAACGCGCCGGCGCCGAGGGCGATCGACGACAGATCGATCGTGATCCACAGGCCCCACGGAATCGTGTTGCTCATATTGGTAACCGTGAGGCCGTTGCTCAACACGTCGACGGCCGACACCAAACCGATAACCAGACACAGCCCAACAAACGCCAGCCAGGCCAGAAAGCCGGGCGTGAAGATCGATGGTTTCTTAATGGGGAGCGCAACAGTTGCCACAGTTACGCCTCCTTCCTGGGTGGAATGTAGTATACGCTCGGCTCAGTGCCGAGTTCTTCACGCAGTCGCAAAGTCGGATTATTCTGGATGGCGATTGAGACTTTGCTGTTCGAATCTTTCAGATTACCAAAGACGCGAGCGCCCACCGGGCAAATGTTGACGCAGGCCGGCGTCGCTTCACGATCGACGCCCGGCATCAAGCCCTTCGCCAGCCCGGCGTCGATACGATGAATACAGAAAGTGCACTTCTCGACAACGCCCCGCGGGCGACGCGGAACTTCGGCGAGGCCCCACGTTGGTTCGTACGCATTCTTATCCTCGCGTTCTTTCCAGTTAAACTTGCGGGCATCGTAAGGACAGGCGACCTCACAGTAACGGCAGCCGATGCAACGGTTGTAATCCATCACAACAAGGCCGTCTTCGCGATGATAAGTTGCCTGGACCGGGCACACTTCGACACACGGCGCATCCTGGCAGTGCAGACATGGACGGGTAAAGAAAAACTTGCGGCCATTAGCCATGTGATCTTCGGCCACGATATTCCAGGGCTTGTCGTCGGCCACATCATTGGTCGCCGAGCAAGCACGCTGGCAATATTGGCAGCCGATGCACTTATCCAGATCGATGACCATGCCCCAATGATATTGGCTGCTCGCTTTTTCGGGCGCACTTTCACCCGTGACCTGGCGCTGCTTCAAGCCTGCGAACGGCGACAGAGCACCCGTCGTCAACAATTGAGAAGCCACTGCCGATCCGGCTGCAGTTGCCGCCAGAGCCAGGAAGTCGCGGCGGGTCAGTTCCAGCTTAATCCGCTTCCTCGTCTTGCTCATCTTTACTTCTTCCCCTCGCCCCTGGGATTGTCCTCAACAACTTCCTCGATGACACGGAGTCGCCGGCTGACGATCCAGGCCGCTACCGCGCCGACTGCCAGGCCGACAATCGCACCCTGCGCCAAACCAATATACAGTCGGGTTTCACCGTCGGCCTTCAGTGTGGATATTTCCTGATCCTGCGACTGCGCTTTCTGTCGCAAGGCATTCACATCTAAATCAGTCAGCTGGGTTACTTCGCCGGTGAGAGCGACGATCTTATCGCGAGTATGCACGGTATCTTTGTGACAGCCGATGCATGCATCTGACCCGACCGCAAAAGTATGGCCCGTCGCCTGCAGACCACCAATCGGGTTGGTCGTCACATCTGGATTAGTGTACATGTGACAGTTGCTGCACTGCAATCCGGCCGTGGCGTGCGTACCGTGCGTGAAGTTCTGGCCTACATCCTTGTGACAGTTAATGCACAACGCGTTGACACTCTCGGCTTTGGGCTTCTGGGTATGAGGATCGTGACAGGCCTCGCACTGGACACCCGCTTGACTATGCTTGCTGGCATGCCATTCATCCGTCGTCGTTTTGTGGCACGTAGCGCACAAACTTGCATCCGGCTTGATCGGCATCTTCGTTGCCGGGTGCCCGTCCTGATAAGGCCCGTGGCAGGCTTCACACGTCACGCCTTCAACTTTATAAGTACCTGAAGTGGGATCATAGCCGGTGGTATGACATTGAAGACAAGCATTCTTATTTGGATCTTTCGTCCAGCTGGCTTGAAAAATCGGTGACGAGAAAGCGGCCGCATGCCGCGTCGTCGCCCAATTGTCATGAATATCTTTGTGGCAGCTGCTGCACAACTCCGGGCCGCGATATTCGCCGGTCGAAGTTACGAGCGCGGTGGCTTGAACAGCAGCGACGGAAAGAACAGACTGAGGCATCGATTGCGCCGCCGGTGCAGCCGACACTGGCGCAACATAGGCAATGAGCACCCCCAGCGCCAGACAAATTCCGAAAGCCATTGCAAATGCCACCAAACTTCGCGGAAGTCTCGGAAGGAATTTTCTCATCAAACGCACTCCGTAGTTGAGATTCCAAATAGATCATTTCCCACGGTGCCTCTTCTAATCCGCTCAGCACGCATGGGCAAAACACCCCATTTAGGCATGGGGCTTTGAACACATGCTAATTTTGTCCGATTTATGGGAATTCCATTAGTACAGTCTGTCACACGATGACATGACAAAAATCACCTTTAGTTGTGGATATTTGCCAAATTAGGGGCATGGCCGATTTGCGTCCGGACATCGATGGCGATTGGTCCTGGGGAGGCACGGAAAGCCGGTACTGAGTGGTTGATTAAACAAAAAGCGGGTGCCGTGAAGCACCCGCTTTTTGTTTACGGAGATTACTTTACTTCGGGGCGAACGAGCTTGCTTACATCGCCACCCAGATCCTTGATAGAATCATACAGGAACTGCATGACGTACATCGGGTTGTGGGCGAACGCGCCAGGATCCTTGTAGGAATACTGGAGGTTGTAGGTTGCCTTCAGCAAGCGCGGCGTAAAGGCGGTGTAGGCAACAGAAGCGCCATTGGCGTCTTTCACAACTTTACCGTCTTTATCGGCAACATAGAAATATGGGTAGTTGGCAGGATCGTAGACGATCGGGGTCCCGGCCTTCTCAGCAGCATACTTCTGAACCGCAGCATACAGGGTAGTACGGAAGGTGTCAACTTCCTTGGCAATGCCTTCCTTGGTATCGCCATTGCCATTGTAGTCGACGGTACTCATCCGAATATTCTCGAGATCAGCCGCTGTCTTCACATTGGTATGGCACGCAACGCATTTGTCAGTCTGAACAGTTAGAGCGTGGACGTCGTGGCAGTCGGTGCACTTATTGAGCGGGTGCGTCAGGTTCTGGCCGCTATACTTCTGCCCGTCATATTGGTAGGCACCCTGGGCGGCATTACCGAATAGGGTGGCACCAGCGGCAAGATAGTGAACGTTCTTGAAACCAAGAACACTTGTCTTGCCATCGGGCTTCAACTTGAGCTCATCATCTTTGATGCCCGTGACAGCAAGGTTGACACTCGCAGTGGATTCACGACCCTGGTGGCATTCAAGACACAGGTTCGCATCCACGGGTTTCAGGTTGCCCTTATCGTCCTTTTCAGTGCTGAAGGTCAGTACCGCACCCGAGGGGAATGGAACGTTTACAACAGCGATGCGGTCGGGGCCGGCAGCTTCGGTGTGGCAAGTGGTGCACATGAAGCCATTGGCGACAGGCTGAGCACTCACACCCGTGATCTGCAGACCAGCCTTGGTGAGAATCGTGGTGCCGCCATTCGCGAGGAACTCAGGCAAACCGCCGGCGCTGTGGCATTTGGAACAGCCAAAGGGAACAATGCCCGTGGCATCCCAGTCGCGGAACGGCATGGTGTTGCCAGCGAAGTGCTTAGCATCGTCGCGAGCGAGCTTGGTCATGTCGACGGGCTTAGAGATCTTGCCGTTCAAGTCTTCGATCGAGTCGTGGAGCAACTCAATGATGTACTTGGCGTTGTGCGCGAAGGCACCAGGATCCTTGACAGAGACCTGGTAGTTGTAAGCGGCCTTCAGCAGGCGGGCGGTGAACGCGCTGTATCGGACTGCTGCGCCCTTGTCGTCTTTGACGGGCTTGCCATCAGCACCGGCAACGAAGAAGTACGGATTGGTAGCCTCGTCATAGACGATTGGAGTCTTGGCAACTTCCGAAGCATAAGCCTGGATCGAGCTGTACAGGATGGCCTGCAAGCCCTTGATCTCAGCCGCAATGCCTTCCTTGACATCACCGTTGCCGTTGTAGTCGACCAGAGAACCATTCATGCGGACATTCTTCAGATCATCAACGGTCTTGACGTTCGTATGGCATTCCGCGCACTTCTCAACACGAACCTTGGTGGCGTGCTGATCATGGCAGGCAACGCAGGTATCCACGCCGGCTACGTGGCGGAACTTCGGATCATAGATTTTGCCATC
>JADGQE010000122.1 GCA_017882055.1 Thermoflexales bacterium | reverse complement strand
AAGGGCATCGAGCGCCCCACTTTTGAGGGAGGGGAGATGGCCGATCTGATCGCATTCAAGCCGCGACAGCGGGATTTCGCCGAGCAGGCGAATCTTGCCAAAGTATGGAGCGAGGTAGTCTTCCCAGTCTTTCAGACAATCGCGCATGGAACGTTCCTGTCATGGCGAATACTGGTTATATCATCGGCAGTTGTTTAGGCTGATCCGAAAAGCGCAGCGTGGCGTTGTGATAGTACATTAGCAGTTGTTGATCTTCTTGCAATAGACTTTCAGGCAAACGCTCAGCCACTTTGACGATGGTCTCGTAGTCGCGTTCACGCCAGGCGTAGCTGAAGCCCGCGCGAATCGCCTCGCTGCGAAAGACTTTGAGGCGGCCTTTGCCGCGCAGGTAATCGTTAAACTCGTGCAGCAGGCTCTTTTGGCGCAGCGCATCGAGGTCGGCCTGCCGTTCGGGATCGGGCACGTACCAGCGATCGGCGGCGTCCTTCAGGAAGTTCTGATCGAGCAGCTCAAGTAGCTCGGGCAGTTTTTCGTACTTGGTCTGATGTAGTTCACGCAGGAAGCGAGGTTGTATATCTTGATAGGTCTGCGGCCCGTGGCCGGTCTCCGTGTCGAGTTCGCGATGCATCCATTGCAGGGCGCTCTTCTCGTCGGTGACAAACAACGCCAGTTGTTCGACGCGCTGCGCCTGTTGGCGGCGCTTGTGGTAGTCGCCAGCTTGCGCGGGCGTGAAGTACATGCCATCGGCCTCACTGAAGCGCTGCCGAAGACCTTGATAAAACTCCGGCGCGGACAGCGGCACGGCGAGGCTGTGCCGAATGTGGAAAGCCACCATGCGATCGTAGAGCAAATAGGCCTGGCGTTCGTCTTGCTTCTCGATGACGCCAGCGCGCATGGTCGGCGCGGGCAATTGTTCCAAATGCTGTTGAATGAAGTCCCATGCCCCGTTGAGGCTGCCGCCTTCTGCGATGAAGCGCTGCTCAAACGCGGCGAGCGGTTTATACGCGGAGATGACTAGGTCTTGTTTAGCCGCGCTGTCGGCTGTCACTTGCCGATAGGAACTCTGCTGCTTGTCGAGGGTACGCACATCGGCCACCACGAAGCCCGCCGACGACAAGGCTTCTTGAATGGCATTCCACACGGCATTATGGCTGTTGTGGAATTCAACGGTCAGCCAGTGACCGGGCTTGAGCCAGCGATAGTAACTGCTGAAGGCCTGCCACATCAAAGCCTGATAAGCATACAAGTCTTTGTGCTTGGCTTGATCGATGATGGCTTCCGGCGCACTGTTGGTCCTGACGTTGTGCCACGACTCGACGAGATAGTTGAGGTCAGCGTAGTAGATATTTTCGCCAAACGGTGGATCGGTGAAGATGTAGTCCGCACAATTTTCCACAGGTGGCACAACTGAGGCCGACTGCGTTGCAATGACTGTAGCACCAGGTTGATAGTGCATCTGACCAAACGCCGCGGTCAACCGTTTCACTTTTCCAGTTAAGATGTACCACGGCGACACTTCTGAGATAAGCGACGAAATGTAATAGACGCCAGCGAGGTAGCGATTAACTTGGCTTCCGCCAACTCTTCCGAATTGAATTGGCTGATAACGGTTCAACAACGACATACCCCAAATAGTCTGCTCAAACGTGAAGAGCATAAACGCCCGCAAACGAGGATCGGAAATCGCTTGGGCCTTTGTCCACAGCACGCCTAGCCCCTGTAGGGTACGCGGCAGAAAGAAGTGATGGATTCGTGTCACCCCTTTGGGAGCCAGACGCGAGCCATGATACATTTGCGCAATCGGTAGCTCAACGGTCGGTATGGCCTCAGGTGTGTCGAGTTCCTCAATGCGCTCCAAGAGTTTCAAATCGAATTCATCAACAGGCTTGGTAAATTTTTTAGGGCCGACGGTGTATTCAAATCAACACGGGGCGTCGTTTCAGCGTTTTGATGGATTGGCCGGTAATGCGATCGTAAGCCGTGATGTAATCTCGGTCGAGGCTGCGCTTATCAAGTGAAGCGCCGCAATGCGGACACGGGAACTTCTCTTTGACGCGCTTACTCGTGGCATCGAGCGCTTCATCCATAAAAGTAATCTCGCCGCCACACTGCGGGCAGACAAACATCTCGCTCCACACGGTGTAGCTAATGCGGCCTTTGGTCTTGCCGTCGGTGTGCAGCGTTTCATACATCCAGCCGCACTCGGTCTCGACTTCCTTCAAAATGCGCTTGGCTTCGCGCTCAAAGGTGCGCACATCGATCGGGGTGTTGTAGTTGTACGCAATGAACGTCGCCGCCGGTGACAAATCGACCAGCACAGCTTTGCGTGCCCCCAGGCGCGAGATCGGCTTGTCGCCGTCATAGATCACGCCCGTCTTATCGACGCGGTAGCCCAGCCCTTCTACCGCTTTCTTGTTACCGCACAATTGCGCCGCCACACCCGTCATGCCCGTGCCACAGAAACCGTCCAGCACCACATCGCCAGGATCGGTGTAATGCAAGATGTAGCGCATGATGGCCTTGTGCGGCACTTTGGTGTGATACGAATGCGCATTGTAGATCGGATCGTTCTTGCCTTCAGACACATCGGCCGCGAATGGCTCGCGATGATAAAGGCCGTTGCCATTGTGGCCGTTTCCTGTCGCGTGGGCATCATCCGGCAAACCCAACTCTCGACGCAGCTCAGCGCGATCGGTTTGCCACTGGCTCAGAATCTCAGTCAAAAATGGATTGGGGCACGCAGTGTAATACGGCGGATCGGACAGCTGCTCGATCGCTTCATCGTCCCCGATCGGGCAGCCTTCAATCGCACGCAGGGACGGATCGCGCAGCGCCTGTCGCAATCGCTCACGATATTCAGCGAGGGCCGCTTGTGTTTCAGGGGTGGGGGTTTCTGGTAACGACCGGATGAGTTCGGCCTGTTCAAGTGGCGGCTCGGATGTCAGCATGCTAATTCCTGAAAGGGAGATGGACTAATCGGTCAGCAATGAGTCCAACCGATCGACCGGCGAACGATACCCCAGTGCGATCATCTCACGCAGCAAGTCATTCGCCGCTTTGCGTGACAACCATTTGCGTTTGACGCACAGCACCAGAATGCCAAGCGTGCCGGTGGTGCGCACACCAAATCGTTGAGCGACGGCGCGTGCATCGCCGTCGTCGCTCACGAATATGCCTGCCCGCTCGTGAGCCAATGCCAAACACGATCGTTCACCCGCGCCCAACCGATGGACTAAGCTGGCCCCAAAGGCAGTTTCGGTTTCGGTCAATGTGGCGATCGGCAGTGTTGACCAAGCATTCAGCGGCAGTCGCCCGATCGCGGCGCCCGCTTGATACTCGGCCAGGGCTTCGGGTGTGGTACATGCAGTAGGCCATAGGCGCAGCACCACGTCGCTGCGCTTGACCAACGCAAAATTGGTCAAAACGGTGTTGTCCAAGACAACAGGGGTAGGCATGGTTAGGCTGCAGTCGACAAACCGAGGGCGACTTCAGCTTCGGCGCGAGCCTCTTCCAACGTGGCTGGAGCCGCACGCAGCGGCACATCGAGCCGCAGGCAGCGCGTACGGAGATCGAGCCACGTCAAACCGAGCAGTTCGGCGGCCCGACTCAAGCTGATCGCGCCCGCCAAATAATGAGCGAAGACGAGATCGTAGCGGTCTTGCTCATCGGTCAAGGCAGCAACCTTCTGGTCCGTCAGGCCGGCTTCGATCTCGATCGGTGGGCGCTGGCTGTAGTAGCGCATGACGGCGCGCACGCTGAGGTAGTCGGTGATATCGACAATAGCGGCTTCAGGTTGTCCGTGGCTTTCGATAATGGCCGTCCGGCCGCGCTGTACATTTTTGAGCACCTGGCGCGTATTGCGCGCTAGTTCTGTTTTGCGGACACGTTGCATCGTTTGCATGTTTCCCTCCTGCCGATTTGACCATTGAAACGCATTTTACGTATTTTACACATTATACCGTGGGAGGCAGGATGTGTCCACCAATCTCACCAATCGAGTTGGATACGGACCTTTGTCGGGTCTTTGCCTTTCAGATACTCGGACAAGAAGTTGCGGAAACGCGCCTCGAATTCTTCAGACGTACAGGGCAGGCCGGGACGGCTCAACGCCAGCAGCAACGCTGGGCCATCCAAGGCCACCTTCTCCAAGCCATGCAGCGCATCACGCAGAGCGTTCAAGAATCGCTCGGTGATCTTGTCCGGCAATTCGCCACTGCTCAAAAACGTCTCGATGGCTGACCGATCTTTCTTGTCTAGATCAGCCACGTTGCGTTGCACGCCTTCGCTGCTGAGGTTGGCTTTCAATGCAGTGATCCAACGCTGATAGAGTTGATCGAAGTCGGCCTCAATACGTTCAAGCTGTTGCATAGCCGGCTGTTGTTCCCGCTCATATGCAATGCGCGCATCGAAGCCACATAAGGCACAAACCGTACGTATCTTCAGGTCCGACATGCCCAACCCTGCGCAGCTCTTCACCTCGTCCAGATTCTTTTCCAGATTGTGAAGATCACGCACGGGTAAAAAGTCCAACGCAGCCAAACCCTTGAGCTGCGTCCAACGCGCATCGCTCGTCAAGCGTTTCTTGCGCGTTTCCTGCACGCTGTTCAAGCGGGCACGATTGTGCAATTCCAAATAAGCCTGCGCATACGACTGACGCAAACTTGTCAGTTCGTTGTTCAACTGAGCACGCAACGCAGCCGATTGACGCTGCTGTGAATCGCGCAACGCGCCCAGTTGCTTGAGTTTCAAAGCATCCGCTTCGGCCTGCCACGGATGCTGGCCGGGCAGCGTCATCACGCCATGGTAGATGTAATCAAAGTGCGGCTGCATCGCCGCCAAAGTCTCGTGCAGATTCGAGAGCAGATTCAACACATTGCGAGCGCGCAGCTGGCGGCGCACCTCGCCGGCCTCCGTCGCAAAGTTACGCAATCGGCCGGGCGTCGTGAGATGTTGCAGTGAATCGAGAAACTCCTTGTAAGCAGTCAATTGACTGCGCCATGTCTCTGAGTCAGCGCCAGTCAAGATCGATTCGCCCCAGTAACGCAGACCTTCACGCAGCCATTCCAGCGCGCGTGTCACTTGATCCACTTCGCGCTCGACCGCGCCATAGAGTTGCGCGATGGCGTTTTCATGTTGGCTGGCATCGGCAATGAGACCTTCGGGCAGATTGAGTCCGGCAAACAATGCGCGCAACGCCTGCTCTGGTAGCGACTTCGGGCGGCCGATCGAGGTGAACTTGATCAGTTCGGCAACACCCAATTTCGCTGCGTTTTCCAGATCGTCCGAGTCCACTTTGCGGCCAGGCAGATTCAGCGTCACTTCACCTTGTCGCACCATCGCCATCAACACAACAACCAACCATTCCAACTCCAGGCCGAAACGCATGTCTTGCTCTGCTCCGCTTCCGCCGCGCACCAAACTGCCACGATTCAATACCTTGCCCACCGGCTGTGCTTGTAATTCGGCCCGCCAGTGACGCGCATACGGCGAATCTTCGAGCGTGAAGTTGAGGCGATTGCCTTCGACCAAGGCGAGCCGCAGCGCTTCCAACACGCTTTGGGCGGGGCGCGTGATCGGCCCGCCGGCGACGGCGCGTAGCGCCGCATCCGCCCCTTGCGTAATCGTGTCTTTGGTGAACTCGACCGTCACGAAGCACGGATAGTCTGCGTACTTCTGCCGGAAGTGCTGATCGAGCACCGCCGACGACAAGCGAAAAACTTGATCGCGCAACGATAGATCACGAATCGACGCACGCGCCTGCGCTAGCACTACGGCCGGTTTCAATGTCTCGCTGCGATGATGAATATCCAGCGCGTGCACCAGATTCTCGCGCAGCCAGTTGACCATTGTCCGCAGATAAATATCCGCCTTCGCTTCGTATTGTTGTTTATTGAAGCCCGTCGAGATCGTGCTCATCTCTCGCGCGCCGCCGTAGGATTTGAGCGCTGCATCAAATGCCCGATCGCGCTGCGCCAGGTAGAAGAACACTTCGTCCGGTTTGCCCTCAGTGGAAACGCCATTACCGGAATACAAGCTCAAAAAGTGAATATAGAAATCGCGTTCAGGCTGTGCAGTGGATCGTTCGTTCGGTGCGCCCAGGAAGATATAGCCACGCCGCGTGATGCCTTGCCCCGTCCAGGGAATCTCGCGTTCCCAAATGCGAAAGCCTGGCACATAGGAACTATCTGTCAATTCCAGGGCCCGCACTAGCATTTCAAAGTAGTAGCGATCGATGGCAGTTCGATCCAGCACATCGGCGCGCTGCGCGATCAGCGTGTCGAAGTCGATGTTTTTGTCGAGATCGAGATAGTATTGATCGTTATCGCGATTGTGCGAGATGAACTGGCCGCTCACAGCTTTCGAGACTTCGGCCAAAGCGGACTCGACGCTGGTCAACAAGAATTCAGCATCGGGTTCAGGGATCGGTATCGACAAGCATAGCTTGTCGCGCAGCTCTTTCGGCGTCAGCCCGATGGGCACACGCAGCTCGCCGGTCGATAGGCGATGCAAGGCCAGTGCGTGAATCATGCGCAGCGCCGCCGGTTGATACAACGAAGTCGCCATAACGCTGTTGACGCGATCCTCAAGGACGCGGCTTTTCTCCAGCACTTCACGGACTTCCGGGATGGCCGTGTAAGATTTATCTTCTTTGATCAGTTCCCAATAAGCATCGAACGAAATCAAGCCCGGTTGATCGGCCGGCACATCGTCGTCCAACCGGGCCTGCATTTCATAGCTCAACGCTTTAAGAACCTGCCGTTTCTCGATCAGCGTTACTTGTTCAAAGACTTCCAGATAGGCTGGGTGGACAGGAAAGAGCTCGACGAAATCTTCAAGCCGTTCGGCCATCGAGTCATACAGTTTCGTGAAGCGCTGTAAATGCTGCCGAATTTTCCCACGTTGAGCCTGTGTCTTGGCCAGCAGGCGCCGCGACACTACGTAGGCCACATCCTCACGGGCAATGCGCACTTGCTCAAAACGCGCCTTCACCCGTTGAATCGAATCGGCCGCAAACTGAAAGTGCGCACTGCCAAACAACGACTCTTGCAAGCCGGCGATGAAGCGCAGTTGAGTCTGGTTGCAAATTTCGCCCACTTCACGCAGGAAGTTCAGATCGTGCACCAATTGCAGGTCTGTGCGGCCGCGCAGATAATCGAGCAGTTCGTCGATGACGACCAACAAACCATGATCGGGATAGCGCTCGTGAAACGCAGCCATCATCGCTACCAGCGGGTCTTTGGAGTTGGGCGTTTCATCCAGGCTGGGGAAGCGATAAATGACCCCCATTTGCTTCAAAGCGTGTTCCAGATAGTAAAACACCACATCGCGCAGCGACATATTCGTGCTGCCGGTTTCCTGCCTCACCACTTTGAACTTACCGGCAATCGCTTGAAACGCTTGGGCAGCCGCCGGGTGAGTCAGGCGCGCCGCCAACTCGGCGTGCTCGCTGACCGCTGAGATCACCGACATCAAGTGCGATTTGCCGGTGCCATAGTTGCCAACCACGAACAATCCTCCGCCCTCGCCGGGTTGATCGAGCTGCAAACTGAGCAAGATGCGATGATTCAATGCATCGGCCATGCGATCCGATATCACAAAGGACGTAACCAGCTGCTCGGCCTTGTGATAATCATCGGCTTCGCGCAACTGGATAACACCTTCAATGGGTTCAAACTGAATTAAGTCACGATATTTCATGCCATCACCTCTAGCGAATAAAACTGGATATCGGACGCGGCGCGCGAATAATGTTCGGGATGGGCCGGTTCGGCATACGTCAGGCGCTGCCCGTCATATTCGCCCGGCCAGGCGGCCAGCACCACCCGATCGCGAGCCAGCACTTCAAAGAGCCGCAATGGATCGGTCTTCAAATCGGGATCAAACAAGATTTCGACGTGATCAAGCGCCAAGCCGCGTGACCCGATTCCTGCCATCGCCACGACTTGCTCTTCCACCGCCAAAGGGCGTTCATGCGGCAGCAGGTCCAGTAAGACGCGACTGAGCGGCAAGCCCAGCGACAGGTAGGTTAGATCGTGTGCCGCAGCCGTTGATTTTAACAGCTCGGTTCGCTGTTGCCAGTCGCCCCCGACAATCAAGATCAGACGCTGATTGGAGCGGTGAATGGAGACCAGCACCTCGGCTAATTGTGATAGATGATAGCCCAAATTGGCCGTTGGTGCAGTGTTCGTCATAGGTGTGAACTACTCGGTTGTCGTAGTTTGTGTTTAAGATCGGCACTCACGGTTTCATCGGCAAGAATGATCAGGTGTGTGCGCGCCCTGGAACAGCCAACGTACAGCACGCTATCAATCTCGGAGTGAGCGGCCCGATCCAATTCGACCAGGATAATCACCTTGCGTTCCAGTCCTTTGAACGAATGGATGCTGCTGACCTGGATTTGATTGGCGCGGCGTGGCTCTTCAAGTACCAGCGTATAACCGCCCAACTTAAGCCCGGCTTTGAGATCAGATCGTTCTGGTCCGCGCGGGGTTAGCACCGCAATGTCCGTATTAGCAATATGCTCATCGCCCACCAGTTGGCGCAGTGTCTGCTCCAGCAGATCATGTTGGTGCGCCGCATCGCGATAGTATAGCACTTTGGGCGTGCGCCCCGCCGGTCCGCGACAGCGCAAATGCCGCATATCATGATGGAAAGCCGCCACCACCTTGTGAATCTCCTGCGTGTTACGGCAATTCTCGACCAGCGCAAATGGCGACTCCTCAATCACACCGGGCGGCAGCAAGAAGCGATGATATAAGTTCTGGTTGTCGTCATAGAAGACGAACACAACGCCTTGTTCCGTGTCCTTCAAGAGCGAGGTCAGCGGCAACCACCATGCCTCGTGAAAGTCCTGACCTTCATCCACGACGATGGCATCAAATTGCGGCCCCAACGTATCGATTGCCTGTAACAGCGCATCGGGCAAAACCCGATCGTAAAACGCACGTTCATCGGTCACATCCTGAAGAGTAAAGCCAGCCTCTTGAGCCATTTCGCGGCACAAGCCGTGAAAGTGCATCACCGATACGCCGTCGCCCACGCGACGCACCAGGTCTTCGGCCAGCGCGTGATTGAAGCAGGTCAACAAGACCTCGAACCCTTCCTCGGCTAAACGCCGGGCTTTTTCGACCGCCAACATGGTCTTGCCTGAGCCGGCACACCCTCGAATCGCGGCGCGCCGCCGAGTCGCTAGCAAGTCGAGTACCAGCATTTGCTGCTCGGTCAATTCGACGAGACGCCGGTCTTCATGATCGAGTTCAACACCAAGTGGTGTGTTGATATGAAACGAGCGCGCCAGCAGAGATACAACTACATCCAGCCGCTCGTAACCTAACGCTCCGCGGCGGATGTCATCACCGGCATAATACTTGAAACCCGCGCGCAGTGCTTTATCCAAATCAGCCAGCGAGGCCGCATCGAGAATGATGGCAGGCGACAAATCCGGTTTGAGCGTTACCCGTCCAACGTACACATCCGGGAATGCCACCATGTGTCCGATGGTCAACCAACGCGGATTCCATTTGGGCATGTCGGCCAACTTATCCAGAAGGCGATGGTGACTGGTGCGAGCCTGGTCCACTGGGTCTTTAATCTCGTGAGTCACGCCAAGACGATCGGTTGAGTACCACTGCCCTGTGCGCCCATCATAGCTGATGCTACCGCCCTTCACCTCGATGACCAGCATACCAAGATCGGGATGCGCGATGACGAAATCGGCTTCGCCATCTTTTGCGCCGCGACTGTCGCGGGCCTGCCAGGCAACGCTATAGAACACGCGATACTCGTCGTCGAGTTTGGCCAGCGCCTCGTACAATTGGCGCTCGGCCGAACGG
>JADGQE010000121.1 GCA_017882055.1 Thermoflexales bacterium | reverse complement strand
TGAGGAGATCCTCGCCGCGATGCGTCTGCTGGCGCGTGAGACTGCGGTCTTCGCCGAACCCGCGGCCGGTACCGCCGTCGCCGGATTCTTAAAGGCCGCTCAGGCCGGTCGGATTGGCAAAGACGAACGCGTCGTCGTCGTCATCACCGGCAGCGGCTTGAAAGATGTGAACAGCGCGATCAAAGCCGCCGGGCAAGCCCATGTGATCGAACCGGAACTCAAAGCCGTGCAAGCCGCACTTAAACCGATCGGCTTACTCTAAGATTCAAGGGGGGACCAGTGGTCAAAATCGTCGGTGATTCCACGTCAGGCATCTCGCCGGAAACGGCGCAACAGCTGGATATTACGGTGCTGCCTTTGCGGGTATTGTTTGGAACTGAAGCGCTGCGCGATGGACTAGACATCTCAAACGAGGCTTTTATCGATCGATTGGTGAAGTCAAAGGAATTTCCTACCACTTCGCAGCCGCCAGCCGGTGATTTTCTCGAAGTCTACCAAGCGTTGCGTGGCGCGGGACACGAAGTGCTGTGCGTGCTACTGTCGAACAAACTGAGTGGCACCCTGATATCCGCCAATACGGCCTGGGTCGAGATGAATCACGACCGCGGCATCGCGATCTTTGATACGTTAAACGTAGCCGCAGGTGAAGCCATTCAAGTGCTGGAAGCGGCCCGCATGGCGCAAGCCGGATCAACGCTAGCTGAAATTGTGCGCCGGCTCGAAGCGATGCGCGATCAGGTGCATTTGCTGTTCGTGCTCGATACGCTGGAGTACCTGGCCAGGGGTGGACGCATCGGCAACGTTCAGGCTTTCATTGGCACCGTGCTGCAAATGAAACCGCTGCTTGAAATCAAAGATGGCGTGATTGAAGGCGCAGCCAAAGTGCGCACCAAAGCCAAAGCGCAGGCCCGCTTACGTGAGATCATCGATGAAGCCATGCGCGGCAAATCCAGGGCACAGATGAGCGTTGTACACACCAAGAACGAGGCCGAGGCGAACGCTTTGGCCGGCGAGCTCCGCCGCAAATACAATTTGGCCGAGTGCCCGGTCTACTCAGTCAGCCCCGTCGTAGCCGCGCATGCCGGGCCGGGCGCGTTGGGCGTGGCCTACTATATCGAAGAATGATTTAGCACCAATACTGTTTAGATAAGCGTAGTTTAGCCCCTTGTGGGCGGGCACGCGCCTGGCGGCCCACCGACGCATTGCGTCGGGTATGGGCAGGCCCGATGCTACGGCTAAACTAAACAGTATTGGATTTAGCCCGGCGGCCCGCATTATTCTGATAGAAGGCGAAGTCAACCATGAATCGAACCAAAATTGTCTGCACGTTGGGTCCCGCCTGCGACACCGATGACACAGTCCGGGCCATGATTCGGGCCGGCCTGTCGGTAGCGCGCATCAATTTCTCACACGGCGATCACACCTCGCACGCCGATCACATCGCGCGGGTACGCCGCATCGCTCTGGAAGAAGGCCACGTTATCGCCGTCCTCGGTGATTTGCAGGGACCGAAATTGCGCGCGGGCAAAATCGCGAATGGGCCGGTCAATATTCGGGCCGGTCAAGAAATCATCCTCACGACCCGTGACGTGCCGGGCGATGCGCACGAAGTGCACCTGCCGCATCCCGATCTGGTGCATGATGTGAAACCGGGCCAGCGTCTGCTGCTTGACGATGGGCAGTTGGAATTCAAGGTCATCGATACAACCGACACCGACATGCGCTGCCTGATCGTCACGGGTGGACAGATCAGTTCAAACAAGGGCATCAGTGTGCCGGGGGCCCATCTCACCCTGTCGGCGCTGACCGACAAAGATCGAGACGACGCCAGGTTTGCCGTCGAGCAGCAACTTGATTTTCTGGCGCTGTCGTTCGTGCGCACAGGCAAAGATGTGTGTGAATTGCGTGAACTGCTCGACTCGCTTGGCTCGAAGATTCCGATTGTGACCAAGATAGAAAAATCCGAGGCGCTCGAAGACTTCGACGATATTCTAAAATGCAGCGACGCCATCATGATCGCGCGTGGCGACCTCGGCGTGGAGACGCCGCTGGAGCAAGTGCCGGTCGTGCAGAAAGACATCATTCGCCGCTGCAACGCGCTCAGCATCCCCGTCATCACGGCGACGCAGATGCTCAATTCGATGATCACCGCGCCGCGCCCGACGCGGGCCGAAGTCAGCGACGTGGCCAACGCGATCTACGATGGCACGGACGCCGTCATGCTATCCGCCGAGACCGCCAGCGGCGAATATCCGGTTGAAGCCGTGCAAACCATGGCCAAGATCGCCGAGACGACCGAAAACGATGTGCCTTTCGAGAAGTGGTCAGACCGTAGAATCATTCATCTGGCGCATGGCATCGCCGAATCCATCGGCCACGCCACCGTCGAAATTGCTTATGAGCAAAATGCCAAAGCGATCGTCACAGCCACCCACACCGGCAACACCGCCCGCTTGATCGCCCGCTTCCGCCCCCGCGCAACAATCCTTGCCATGACGACCTCGGAAACCGTTCAGCGTCAACTGGCGCTGGTGTGGGGCGTGAAGCCTGTGTTGAGCCGCCACTACGACAACAGCGATGAGATGATCCGCACCGGCTCAGCGCTGGCCATGAAACATGGTATCGCACAGCCCAACGACGTTCTCATCATCACGGCCGGTATCCCGGTCGCCGATAATCGCGGCACGAACATGCTCAAAGTGCACATCGTGAGCGAAAAGGATGCGGAATAACAAAAAGGAAACCTGGTTTCTCGCACAGCGAAACCAGGTTTCTTAACGATCTTTGATTTGTGTGCCGGCTCAGGTTTCAGTCGGCCCGACCGGCGCCTCGCTGACTTCTTCGGCGCGCTGCGCCGTGCGACGGAAGCCGGTGGCCGCTGGAGTGGCTTCCGTAGGCTGCAGTTGCGCGCCGCCCAGCACGGGTGCGCTACAGTACGGACATACGCTCCAGCGTAGATTCAAGGCGTGGCCGCAATTCTGGCACGGCTTCTTGAGTTTGGTATGACAGGTTGGGCACACGACAAAATCAGCCTGGATGCGATTGCCGCAGCCCGGGCAGGCCAGCGATTCTTCAATGCCCTGCAGCAACGCTTCTTCTTCCAATGAACGCTCGTAAGCTTCGGCCAGCGTTTCTTTTGGGCGCATCAAAATATAGATGACCAGGCCCGGCAGGTTGAGAACGGCCACGACCATTGCCGCCAGAATCTGAGCGAAGATGTCACGCGAACGCGAACGCATATCGCGAAACGTCCAGACAATCAACGTCAACCAGAACGCAGCCAGAACTGCGCCGATGAAGGCCAGCACGGCCAGCACAATACTCCAAATATCCATGTCATTGACTCCGTGGTATTAACGCCCGACTTATGCACTTGTCAGGCGCGGTATTATACAATGACACATGACCAATGACAAATGAATAATGGGGAATTCACGCGCATCCGTTGACGAATCGACCCACGCTGAGGAGGCCACTTGGACGAAAGCCCGATCGATTATCATCCGACGATCAAGGATTTACCGACCGGCGAGCGCCCGCGCGAACGCTTAATCCACGAAGGCGCGACTGCCCTCTCGACCACCGAGCTGCTGGCGATTCTGTTTCGCGTGGGCGTCGGCGGCGAGAACGTGCTGGAACTATCGAACCGATTGCTCGCCAAGTATGGCGGCGTGGCCGGGCTGGCGCGTGCGCCCTTTAGCCAGCTGCAAGATGAGCACGGGCTGGGCGAAGCCAAAGTCGCTGCCCTCAAAGCTGCGTTTGAATTAGGCCGCCGGTTAACGATCGCTTCACCTGACGAGCGTTTTCAGGTAAGGTCACCGGCCGATGCGGCCAATCTGTTAATGGGTGAAATGAGTGTGCTGGAGCAGGAGCATATGCGCGTGCTGCTGCTTGATACGCGCAACCGGGTCTTAGCGGTACCCACCGTTTATCAGGGCAGCCTGAATACATCGGTCATCCGCGTGTCCGAATTATTCCGCGATGCCATTCGCCAAAATGCGGCTGCGATCATCGTCGTCCACAACCACCCCTCGGGCGATCCGACGCCATCGCCTGAAGATGTCGCCGTCACCCGCAGTATCATCAGCGCCGGCAAGCTGCTCGATATCGAAGTGCTGGATCATCTGGTCATCGGCAACCAGCGCTTTGTCAGTCTCAAAGAGCGGGGGCTGGCATTTAGCTGATCGCCATTCACTTCTCGGCGAGCAGCTCAATGTTAGAGATCGAGGATTGATAGCTGTGGCCGGAGGCATAAAACTTAATTGCGGTGATCTGCCCGGGTGACAAGATCGTCAGCAAATTGCCGGTCTCAAACGGCCATTGAACGCCCAGGGGCACACGGATGTGTTCATTGTGGGTCTCGCACAAAACACAGGAAGTTGGATTGACGCCGCCGGGGTCGGGGTCAGCGTAAAAACCCTGAAAGTAGCTGTGGTTGTTTCCATTGATATCCTGATAATCTAGTTGAACCATCATCGGACACTCGCTGCCCTGCGAGCCGCACAATGGCACATCCTGGCTATCAATCTGCACGACAAAGTATAGCTTCAACGAGCGCAAACCCGTTAAGTCGTCTTGTTGGATGATCTGTGCGAGATCGGTTTCGGCGTGGTAAGTTCCCGTGCGTTGAAACAGAGCCGCAGATTCGTTGCTGCCAGATATAACCGTGACCATGCCCAGCGACTCATCCGGATGAGCTGGATCGATCTTACCGGTCACATCCCAGGTGTTACTCAGCGGCTGACGGAAATCGCCATTGGCGATCAAGTTTTGTTCGGGCGAGAGCGTTTCATCGGGCGGGTCACCCAGCGACACGCGGGTCTGCTGTGAAGGATTCAAGGTCAGGATCGGACCCTGCGCACCACGGATGGTTGCCTTGCCATCCCGCACCTTGAGCTGCATCTCGTTATTAGACACATCGAACGAATACGAGCCGGCCTCCAGATCGGCCGCCGCCTGCGGCGTGACAAGGTGCGCATCCAGCGAACGGTCAAGGTTGCTGTTTCCGGCGACATTCACCCGCACTTGCCCGCGATTCATCGAAAGGTTTACATGGTATGGCTGAACACTCTGACTGTAGCGTGGCGATTGCGCCTGCAAAATCTCAAGGTCGATACTGCCGTAGATTTGAACGGTAAGGAGTATCGGGCCATCATGCCGGGCGCGTATCGTGAGCAACGCCTGGGTATTTTGATCGGTGCGGATCGTCGATTGTTCAGGCAAGTTGTCCTGCCTGCCGGTAACGCCGGTCGGAGCGGTCTGGCCCGGCTGATAGACGAGAGGCACACCCGCCTGGGCTTCCAGGGTGATTGAGGCAGTCTCAACGGTATCGTTGATGAAGCTGCGAACTGCCAGTGGAACGGAGATGGCCAACGCCACACAAATAAGTAGCGAGATCAGGAGAACCGTCCAGGCTAAACGTTCGGGGTTACGTCGCATGTGATGCCTCAGCCGGCCGGCCAGGTTCTGAAAACTTTGAGGGGTCAGGCGTCAATTTGGAATTCGTCAAACTCACGGGTCGCCGGGAGGAAATCATACTGCACATCATCGACCCGCGCCATCGACGGCCCCTGCTGCAAAAACGCCAGCAATTGATCGAGCGCCGCGCGTGGACCCTCGGCGACTACTTCGACATTGCCATCCGGGCGGTTCGCTACCCGGCCGGTGAGACGCAGCGCCATAGCCTGCTGCCGCGTGTAGAACCGGAAGTTTACGCCTTGCACGATTCCGCGAACGGTGGCCTGCAAACGTGCCGTAGTCGCAACCATATATCGAGCACTCCACCCAAACCTGCGCGCGATAATACCACCGAGGATCAGCAGCGTCAAGCAATCGGTACTCGATGGGTATAGCGCAAAACGGTTGGGCACGCTTCGCGCAGCGCGTTCTCCATGAGGCTCGCGCGGCGAGAGCGATCGAAAAGTCACCAACACTTTTGCGTTGTACTCGTACTCGATCCAGAGGAAGCGCAGAGGGAAAGCCGGTAGCTTGTGCTCAGCCGATCTTTTCCATTCGCTCGACGGGCAGCACAAACACCGTCGCGCCCCCCACTTCGACCGGGATGGTGCCAAGAAACCGTTCGCGCGCTTCGAGGTTAGGCAGCAAGGGATGCAGATGGCGGATGCGGCGTTTGCAGTGAGTGCGCAGAAGATCGAGCACCGTCTCAACCTGATCGTCGTTGACCGCGATCATCAGCGTTACGTTGCTGGCGCGCAGAAATCCACCGCTGGAGCCCAGCCGGGTCCGGCTGATATTTCGATCTTCCAGCGCCTGCGCTAACGCGTCTTCATCTTCATTTTGAATCACGGTAACAACAAGTTTCATGGGAGTCTTCTCCTATCCTGGTTGTCTCACGCACGCCGAACAACAATACACGCATCTTACGAGTAGAGCAGGTTGGTGTACGATTGTGCCCTGGTCATTTCGGTCTGGGCGTTGGAGTCTTCATCGCTTCGCCGCACAACCGCAGGCCCTCCTGCGCGCCCGTATTGCCCGGCCGAACGACCAAGGCTCTTTGAAACGCCGGAATGGCATCCGAGGCACACATCGAATCGTCTATGAGATAATACGCCCGACCCAGTTGCGTATAAGCTAAGGCGACGCGCTCACACGTGCCGCTCGCCGAGGTCACACAGTAATGATCGGCATCGAACGTTTTGTTCATCAGCGCGATCGCCGTTTTGAAAGTCGTGGCGGCGTCTTCATAGTTGCGGCGAGCGTAATAGGTCAACGCGAGATGAAATTGCGCCAACCACGATTCCGGATCAATCGCGACGGCCTTCTCCAACGCTTTCTGCGCCTGGGCCAGATCTTCAAACAAGTAATACGTCGAGCCTAATTCGTCAAAGGCGGTGGCGTAGTTCGGATCGATCGTCGCGGCTTTAGTGAAAGCTTCAATCGCCATAGGATATTTCGACCCATCACGCGAAGTAGCGATGACCCGATAGTTGCGGCCCAGCGCAATGTAGAGATAGGCTAAATTGGGCGACAACTTGATCGCTTGCTCGTAGGCTTCAGCGGCCCCGCTGTAATTGCTCTGACTCTCGCGCACATAGCCCAGGACTCGCTGCACGTCAACGCGATTCGGATTGATATCGATGGCGCTTTGAATCGATTGGCTGGCATTCGGCCAGTCATTTAGATCAGCATAGGTCTCGGCCAAATAGGCATACGCTTCCGGGTAGGTCTTATCGAGCGCGATCGCGGCTTTGGCCGTCGTGATCGCCTGTTGATAAGACGCCTTCGCTTCCGCATCCCGGCCATGCTCTTGCAGCCAACCCGCGTACCAGTCCTGAGCCATCGCCAACGCAGCCTGTGCTTTTACATTCTGAGGCGCCAACTGCGCGGCGCGTTCGGCGCGATGCAGCGCTTCTTCGTTTCGGCCATACAAGGTCATCACCCGCGACATGGCAATCAAGACCTCGACGTTTTCCGGATCGAGCGAGCTGGCTTGAACATAGGCGTCGATTGCGGCGCGGACATTGCCGGCCTCCGTCAGCGACTCGGCCTCGACGACATACGATCGCGCGGCGCGGGTGGCGGTGGGCGTGGGCTGCGGCAACAGCTGCTGACGCAACGCATTTTGATTATTGAGCACGACCAGGCCGGCTGCGATCAGCAGCAGCAGCACGAGAGTTCGGCGAGGCGACGAACGGCGTCGCGGCGGGCGATCGTAATACATAGCCACTCCTGTAGTCGCATCATAGCATGGGGGTACCGGGTCGTCAATAAGCCGGTAGTTGGAAGTTGGAGATTGGAAGTTGGAAGTGGAAGGGATGACACTCGATTGGCATGTTACTTCTCCAATTTCCAATTCCCAACATCTGTCTTCCAACAGCCAGTCCTCAACTTCACTAGACAACCCGTTTGAAGGCGGCTATAATGCCGCCATTATCGTTGGTCTTATCCATTTCGGAGATTCGATGAACTGTCTGCAGTGCGGCGCTCCGCTTACGCCTAATGATGTGGTCTGCGGCAATTGCGGGGCTGTGATTGATGTCACGCGATCGGCTCCGTCCAGGCCGATTCGCGCTGTTGCCCCAACGGGCCGCAGATTCCACTTATCCTCCACGGCGCTGCTCATCTTGATCTTCTCGTGCGGGTTGATCGCGTTGATCACCGCCGCCATCGTCGGCGGCGTAGCGGTCGGCCTGCAGGATCGGGAAATCAATCGGCGGGCCGAGACCGACAAATTTTATCAAGAGGGCCTGGCCAATGTCACCGCGGGCAAATTGCTGCTCGCCAAAGCCGATTTCGAGTACGTGCTGCAGCTGAATCCGAATTATCCCGGCGCCGGCGAGCAGCTCGCGCAAATCCAGGCACGACTCACCATTCAGCCGACACCCACGTCCTCGTCGTTGACCAACGCCCTCGACCAGCTGTATCAAACCGCGCAAACGGCTTATCAAAGCCAGAAATGGGCCGAAGCGATCGACACGCTGACACAGGTCCGAGCGATCGATTCGAGCTTTCAAAAAGACCAGGTTAGCCAGATGTTATACACCGCGGCCTTGACCTATGGCCTGGAACTGCTCAAACAAGATCGCTTAGAAGAAGGTGTGTCGTATCTCGATCAGGCCGCCTTCATCAAGGCCCTGCCCGCCGAGGCTGCGCTGCAAAGTCAGTACGCCAAGATGTATTTGACCGCACGGGGTTACTGGAACGCCGACTGGGAAACAGCGATTACACGCTTCAACGAACTCTACGCGATCGCGCCCGGCTACAAAGACGTTTTTACGCGGCTAGTGGAAGCGCACATTCAGTACGGCGATGAGCGAGTGCGCGCGTCGGACTCCTGCACAGCGCAGAAGCAATATCAAGATGCGATCAAACTGCGGCCCGATGCCAGGCTACAAACCAAACTCGATACCGCGACGCAAAGTTGTCTCACGGCTACGCCTGGCATCATCACGGGGACCCTTCAAATCAACGGCCTGTTTGCCGGACGACTTGCCGTTCCGATCTTTGATGCTGCCGGCAGCCGCATTCTCGTCGTCAACGCGGGCAACCCGACTCCCTTTACGGCCGCGGTTGGCGATCAACCCGATCTGCATCGCACTGCGCCAACCATGCTGTATCGCGCCGGCGGGTCCGGCATCGAGTTGGTCGAACTGGCCGATGGCAAGAGCCGATCGATCGCGCCAGCCGGAGCAGACTCGCCCAGTTTCTCACCCGATGGCTCGCGCGTGGTGTACGCGCTGCAGGGACATCTCTACGTCGTAAACATCAAGGCGAACACCGCACCGATCGATCTGGGGGCCGGTTCTTCGCCGACGTGGGGCTCAAAAGACCTGATTGCTTATTCGGGTTGTGACGCCGGTAATGTTTGTGGTATCATGATTCGCAATCCCGATAAATCTGATCCGCCCATGCGCTTAACCGGCAGCGCCAACGACATCCCCACCACGTGGTCGCCGGATGGTTTCAACATCTCATATTACTCTAACGTCACCGGCAATTACGAATTGTTCTTTGTCAACACGGCGGGCGGTGTGCAGCAAGTCACTAAAGGTTCCGGCAACAGCCTCGCCGGAGCGTGGGGACCGGATGGCGCCCATATTGCTTTCCTATCCGATCGCGATGGCACGTGGAGTGTCTATTTAGCCAAGTATGATGGCACTGAAGCCACCAAGATCGCGATTGCGCCGCAAGCCGCCAATGGAGTGGGCCAGCGGCTGTCATGGGTGCCGTGATCAGTTGATCGATCAATTAGCGATCGGATGAGTTAGCTCGTATCGAATCACTATCTTGCAATCGCTTAGTCACTTTCGCTTTCACAATGACAACAGATTCTCCCTGGGCTAATCGCGCCTTACAACATACGCGCCACCTTGCCGAACGCA
>JADGQE010000480.1 GCA_017882055.1 Thermoflexales bacterium | reverse complement strand
CCACTTCCAGCGCATACAGCGAGTTGGCATCATCGGTGTTGTGGTAATAGTCGAAGTTCCAGACCACGATCAAGCGCATGATGTCGGGATGCAGCTGCGCCCACTGCATGCCTGCGGCCAGCCAACGGGCGGCATCGACTTCAGTGGTGTTGGCCGACCATTCAAACCCAGCTGGCGGCTTTTGCCCTTCCAACGGCGCGGCGATGCCGAACTCGGTGAGGCACACCGGCTTGCCGGTCAGATCGTGATATTGAGTGACGAGCTGCTCGAAGGGTGAACCGCTGTCCAGCGGCGACGAGCGCCCATCGTTGTAGTGCACCCCCACGCAGTCGGCGCTGCGGGAGACGGTGCCGGCAATTTGCTGCATGAACTTCAAATCGTCCAACGCCGCACCCCAATCATTCCAGCGTGTGGGCGCTAACCCGGCGCTGATGATCAGGATGTTGGGATCGATTTGCCGGATGCGGATCGATGCGGCGGCCAGAAGTTGCGCGTAGCCGGCCGGATTGAGCCGCGCGTTCCATTCGATGAAGAGATTCGGCTCGTTAAGCACCTCGATCGCCTGGATGCGGCCTTTATAGCGCTGCGCGACTGCGGCCGCGAACGTGGCAAAGCGGGTGGGGTTGGGTGAGCCGTCACTATTTTGCGCCCATTTCGGCGCCGTGTTGATGCTGAGCACCACGTTCAAGCCATAGCGTTGGGCCACCTGCACCACATCGTCCACGCAGCGCCAACTGTACACAGCCTGTACGCCTTCGATTTCGTCCCAGCGGACCTGTTGTTTGACCCAGTTAAAGCCGGCCCGTTGGATCAGATCGATCGAGTGAGAAGGTTGTGTCGATCCGCAGCCGTGAATCTGAATACCGTATCCGGGCGGGGCGGTTTGACCTTCGGGCGGGGCGTCGATCGGTTGCACGCCGAGTATTTTGCACCAGTCGGTTGCGCAGGGCATGGGCGAGACGGCGGGGGTAGGCGTCACCGATCGCGTGGGGGCGACCCACGGAGTGACGGGCCATTTTGTGGGCAGCCATTTTGTCGGCGTAGGCAAAGGTGAAGCGGGCGGCGTTGTCGACGCCGCGAGAGCAATGTTGGGCGCCTGGTCGATTGAGCCGTCAGGCAGCGTCGCAGGTGTTGTGAACAGTGACAGTGCGGCGATCACGATCAACCCATTGAGCAGGCCCAGGGTGATCAAAGCGATGATTTGTCGGCGAGAAAGTTTCATGATTCCGGTTTGGTTGTGCCCCGCCTGGCTGCGTCTCTACTTCTTCAATTCACGCACGAAGGATTCGACTTCACGTGTGACAATGGCTTCAGCTTCGAGCATGACCATGTGACCCGCATCCGGCACGGATACGAGGCGCGCGTTGGGAATCTTCTCAGCCATGAAGGCGGCGTATCTGGGCGGCGTAAGTTGATCGGCTGTGCCGGAGATGATCAACGTCGGCGCTTTGATCGCGCTTAAGCGATCGATCACATCGAAGGTGTCGCAAGCACGATAATCGCCGTAAATGACTTCATTTCGATTGGCACGCAATTGCTGTTTGCCCAGGCGAATGATCTGCTCCGGCACGTGCGGTCCCCACTGATATTGACTGATCAAGTCGGCGGCGGCGGGTAGATCGTGTTGCGTCAGTTCCAAAATCCTGGGTGCGACTCGCAGCTTTGCGCCAGTGCCGATGAGTACCAGTCCGGCGGCTCGATCGGGGTGCGTCAATCCAAACAACTGCGCAATCGCGCCACCCATGGAGTGGCCGATGAGGATGGCGCGCTTCACCTGGATGGCCTCCAGAAACGCGGCGACCCAGGCAACATACTCTGTTACGCTGCTGCGGCCTGAGCCGGTCGATTTGCCGTGGCCGGGCAGATCGATCGCATACACCGTCGAATCGGGCAAGCGGCGCAGACCGGCGGGCCAGGCCAGATGGCTTTCGCCCGCGCCGTGAACCAACACGATCGGCCGGGTACTGATCAACTCGCCGCGATATAACGCGTAGTAGATTCGTTCGTTGTTCAGATCGAGATAGGGCATGGGTAAAATTGTCGGGGCAAATGTGAATTGCCCCGACCTGATCTACTCCAAACTTTCCAGATATTTCCCGGCTTCCATCGCCGCCATGCAGCCGAATCCGGCCGAGGCGATGGCCTGCCGAAATTGTTTATCGTGCACTTCGCCCGCAGCGAACACGCCCGGCACGTTGGTATGCAAATACGGGTCGACGATCAAGTAGCCTTCGTGATCCATCGCCAGTTGTTCTTTGAACAGCCACGTATTGGGCAGGTGGCCGATGTAAACGAACAGACCGTCGACTTTGGCCTGGCTTTCTTCGCCCGTAACGGTGTCCTTGAGTGAGACCGATTTGACGGCGTCCTCGCCGTCGATGCGCGTCACCACTTTGTTCCAAAGGTAGTTCATCTTCTCGTTCTTGCGGGCGCGTTCGACCAGAGCCGGTCCGGCGCGCAGCGCAGCGCGTCGATGCACGATCGAGACGCGGCTGCCGAACTTGGTCAGGAACAAGCCTTCTTGCAGCGCGCTGTCGCCGCCGCCCACCACCATGATTTCTTTGCCTTTGAAGAAAAAGCCGTCGCACGTGGCGCAGTAACTCACGCCGCGCCCGGTCAATTCTTTTTCACCCGGCACATTCAATTTGCGCGGGCTGGCGCCCGTGGCGACGATCAAGACTTTGGTTTCATACGTTGCGCCGTTGGTCTTGACGACGATGGG
>JADGQE010000120.1 GCA_017882055.1 Thermoflexales bacterium | reverse complement strand
CGCTGTCTATTTGAGGACGACGGTCAGTGCCATCCAACGATCGGCCGGCAGCCAGAACCTGCAAGAGATGCTGCCACAAGAACAGGTCGGCACAGCTGCTGATGACCTCTAACACCGGTTCCAGACTGGACTGATCGCTCGAGCCAAGTTGTCGAAATAATGAGTTGGCGGCTTCCGGATCGCCGGCGACGAAACGCGCCAGCAGCGTGGCCTCGGCCGGATGCTGTTGCGCAACGGCAGTTGGAATGAACATGTGGCCTCCTGCACATTAAGTCATTCGTGTGGTGCGCGCCTGGACATGCGCTGCGACGCACCTGGCGAACCGGGAGGATTGTCCCACCTGCTTCAAGAACGCCTGGATGTGATCATACTGCTATCTTTTGTTCGGGCGATCAGTCCGAGAACCTGGAAGGTATAGGTTACGTACCCGATTTTGAGGTAGAGACATCGAGGGGTGCTCAAGCGTGCGCTAAATATCGATGATTCTTTTTTGGATGGCGTATTTGATCAAGTCGCCTCGATCATGCAGGTCAAGCTTCTGCATCAGGCTTGTGCGATGAGACTGCACGGTCTTCACCGACAAGCACAATAACTCGGCGATTTGTTTACTCGTGTTGCCCTCGGCAATCAGCTGCAGGACTTCGCGTTCCCGTGGTGTGAGATCCGAGGGGGTCGCTGCCGCCTGGCTGCCCGCGCTTCTCAAATAGTCTTCGATCAGCATGCGGGCCACCGCCGGCGACAGGGCTGCTTCGCCACGATGCACCGCCCGAATCGCGGCGACCAATTCGCTGGCCGCGGCTCGCTTGAGCACGTAGCCGGACGCGCCGGCCGCCAACACCTGCCGCAGATACTCCTCATTGTCGTGCATCGTCAGGATAAGCACCCGCACTTCAGGCTGATCATGCTTAATCTGGCGCGTTGCTTCCAGACCATTCAGTCGGGGCATCCCAATATCCATGAGCACCACATCAGGATGGAGTTCGCGGGCAAGGTGTACGGCCCAGTGCCCATCTTCGGCTTCACCGACCACGATCATATCGGAGTGATCCGCTAGCAAGGCACGAATGCCATCGCGGAGGATGGCATGATCATCGGCCAGCAGTATTCGTATTCTTTCCATTGTCGCGTGCTCCTTCCATTCCCACCAGCGGAATGCGAACCTCCAGCCGAGTGCCGTGTCCAGGCGCGGAATCCACCGTCACTTCACCGCCGACCAGATCAGCTCGTTCCCTGATTCCCAATAGACCCAGGCGTTGCATCGGCAGAGCCTGGCTCGAAATCTGAGCCAGGTCAAAGCCACACCCATCATCTTCAACCCACAAACAGGCGGTATTATCTTCCCGCCACAACGCGATCGCGGCCGATTTTGCCCGGGCGTGGCGCACGATGTTGCTGATCGCTTCCTGTGTGATCCGAAACAGCGTCGTCTCTATTTGGGGCGGTAGCCGCATCGTCTCGTCCATCGAGTCAAACTTTACCTGCACGCCGGCTTCATCCAGACTCGATCGAGCGTGCCACCGGATCGCCGGCGCCAGCCCCAGATCGTCTAGCATGGTTGGACGCAGGCCATAGATAACGCCGCGCAGATCCTCTAACGTGCGAGTCGCCAACTTGCGGGCTGTGACCAATCGACGCAGCAGATCGGGCGCATCCGCCGGGATCGCATTCTCCATTCGCTCCAGGTTGATGATCAGGGTAGATAAAGACTGGCCAGTGTCATCATGGAGACGACGTGCAATCCGTTTGCGTTCATCCTCTTGAACATTGATGACGCGTTCAGAAATCGCCCGTAGCTGCCGCGTGCGCATGTCGAGGCGATCGAGTACTGAGTTGACGGTAGCCGCCAATTGTCCAACATCAGGATCAGTCTCCTCCGGCAAGCGCACTTGCTCATCGGTCGATCCCGCCTGCATCTGATCGATCATGTCGCGAAGTTCATGCAACGGACGCAGGGCCGTCTTGATGATCAGATAGTTAGTTGCTGTGCCAAGCAGAACGGCGAAGCACGCCAACAAAGCGAGTGGTCCCACACCTGTTTCGGCAAGGCTGTAGCCGAGCTGGACTGACAGAAACGTCCCTACCACTGCGCTCACGACGATCACCATCGAATTGCCGATCAAGAGTCGATTGACAATCGACATGTGCTGTAAGCGCTGACGCAAGTTGCGCTGTTGCAAATTGAAGGAGCGATGCGAGCTGGTATCCATGACACTATGACGTTTCGAATTGCGAGAATCACTCAAAGCCCACGAGCGCACGTCCGGCAAAACACCCATCTTCACTCTACTATTATGTTGGAGGATGGAGTCCGAGTGCGAGTGTCACCACTCCCCATTTGGGCGGATATTCGTCACTGTCGGTTGCCAATATCTATGCGTCCAGGGTCGCCTACGCTCAAAAATAGGGTCTGCACCTCAAAAATCTTGGGCAGACGGCGGATGATGGCGGGCCGCCAAATGGCGTAATGTATAGGTGTTGGAAACTTGTGCTTCGCTTCACCAGTTGATGTGTGACAGCAATTCCGCTGCCTACTTCTTTCAGGAGGTGAGCCTTGGCCCTATCATCTGCCGATACCGACCTAGAGTCCCTGCCCCGTCTACCCGAGCCCCCTGTCGCCGACTTGAGTTTCTTGGACAAAGTTGTCGCCGCTACACCCGGAGTTCCACGCTTGGAAATGTGTATCCAGTGCGGGACCTGCGGTGGCTCCTGTCCCTCCGCCGCCGATATGGAGCATACCCCGCGACAGATATTTGCCATGATTCGCGCCGGCATGAGTGATGAAGTATTGCGCAGCAATACGCCGTGGTTCTGCGTTGCGTGCTATTACTGCATGGTACGCTGCCCGCAAGAGGTGCACATTCCCGATGTCATGTATACCCTCAAGAGTCTGGCTATTCGTGCCGGGCTGTATGAAAACGCTGCGGGACCGCATCTATCCCAAACATTTAGCGGCTACGTCGAGAAATACGGGCGGAGCTTCGAGTTTGGCCTGGCCACGCGACATTATCTGCGGCATCATCCGATCAGCATGCGGGGTATGGCGCCCCTGGGTCTGGGTATGCTCACCAAAGATCGTCTCACCTTTACGCCTGTCCGCATTAAGGGCCTTAAGGGACTCAAGGCTATCCTGGCGCGAGCCAGGGAATTGGAGGAGGCAGCACGATGAAATACATCTTCTATCCCGGCTGCTCGATGGAGCGCAACGCCCGTGCCTATTTGGATTCGCTGATGGCCATTCGCGAGCCGCTCGGTATCGAACTGGAGGAGATTGACGATTGGAACTGCTGCGGGGCGACCGAGTTCATGTCCGTGAGTCCACTGGCCGGTCACGCGTTGATCGGCCGCAACCTGGCACTTGCCGAACAGCAGACCAACGGCACACACACCGTCATGGCCGGCTGCAGCGCCTGTTATCTCAACTTAGCCAAGACTGATCACTACATGCTCGAAAGCCCCCAGTTGAGTGAAACGATCAATACCGCGTTGGCCGCCGGTGGACTGCACTATACACCCGGTGCGCTCAAGGTGCGCCATTTGTTGGATGTGCTCATGCACGATGTTGGGTTGGAAGCTATCCAGCGTAACGTCGTTCGCCCCTTGCAAGGACTGCGGGTAGCGCCCTATTATGGCTGCATGATCCTGCGACCCGATTTCGATCACCGCTTCAATTACCCGGAGTACCCTGCTCAGCTCGATCAGATACTCGGCGTGCTGGGAGCCGAGGTCATCGACTTCCCGATGAAGCTCGACTGCTGCGGCGGACACATGACCCAGATCAGCAAGCCGGTGGCCCTCGAGCTCATTCGCCGCTTGATTCATGCCGCCGCCGAATACAAAGCCGATATGCTGGTCACGCTCTGCCCGATGTGCCAGTTGAACCTCGACGCTTACCAGGCCGAGATGAACCATTATTTCCACACGGACTACCACATCGCCATAACCTACTTTACCCAACTGATCGGCCTCGCATTTGGCAAAGAGGCGAAAGAGCTTGGGTTCGGCAAAGAGTTTGTCGATGCCCGTCCGGCCTTGAGCCGTATCGGCGTGCAAGTGCCGGTCACCGAGCCGGTCGCTACTCCCAAACCCAAACGATCTAAACAGGCCCTGCCTATGCCGAGCCTAACGCGAGACAAAGGGGAGACGAGGCGATGAGCAAAGAACGTATTGGCGTCTATGTTTGTCATTGTGGCACCAACATTGCCGGCGTGGTGGATGTCGAAGAGGTCGCACAGTGGGCGGCCGGTCGATTGAAGGATCGCGGTGTAGTCATCGCGCGCGATTACAAATTCATGTGTTCCAGCCTCGGCCAGGAGATGATCGCGAAAGATATTCATGAGCTGGGTCTCACCCGTGTCGTGGTCGCGGCTTGCTCGCCTCACTTGCACGAGCAAACCTTCCGCACTGCTTGCAAGCGCGGCGGCTTGAACCCTTACTTGTGCGAACTCGTTTCGATTCGTGAACAAGTCTCCTGGGTGCATACCAACAAAATCGCAGCGACCTACAAAGCCGAGGCGGTGGTCTCAGGCGGCGTGGAACGTGTTCTGCAGCAAGTACCCCTCGAACCGCTGCACGTGCCGATTCATCCCGCCACGCTCGTTGTCGGCGGCGGCATCGCCGGTATCCAGGCCGCATTAGAAATTGCCGATGCGGGCTACCACGTGTACCTGGTGGAACGCGAACCCTCCATCGGCGGGCACATGGCCCAGTTCGACAAGACCTTCCCGACGCTGGATTGCGCGGCCTGCATCCTCACGCCCAAGATGGTCTCAATCGGCACGCATCCCAATGTGACCATGCTCACCTGGAGCGAAGTCGAGCGCGTGGATGGTTACGTCGGCAACTTTACGGTGACGGTGCGCAAGAAAGCCCGCTACGTCAATACCGAGCTGTGCACCGGCTGTGGCATCTGTCAGGAGAAATGCCCCAAGAAGGTCGTGGACGATATCTTTGAAGCCGGTCTGGGCTACCGCAAAGCAGTGTATACCCCCTTCCCACAGGCCGTGCCGAAATTCCCGGTGATCGATCGGGACAACTGCATCTACTACGAGAAGGGCACCTGTCGCGCCTGCGAGAAACTCTGCCCGACCGGCGCGATTGAATTCAACCAAAAAGATGAGATCCTCACCTTGCAAGTCGGCAACATCGTTCTGGCAACCGGTTACGATCTATTCGATCCTCGACGGAATCCGCACTACGGTTATGGCCGGCTGGCTAACGTCTTTACCAGCTTAGAGTTCGAGCGGTTATCCAATGCCGCAGGCCCGACCGATGGCAAGCTCGTGTTACGGGATGGGATCACCGAGCCGCGCACCGTGGGCATTATTCACTGCGTTGGCAGCCGCGATCGTTACTTCAACAACTACTGCTCGGCGATCTGCTGCATGCAAAGCTTAAAGTTTGCTCATTTGTTGAAGGAGCATACCGGCGCAACGGTCTACAACTTCTACATTGACATGCGCACCCCGGCCAAGGCCTACGATGAATTCTATCAGCGGGTGCTGTCGGAAGGAGTCCTGTTCGTGCGTGGCCGTGTAGCCGAAGTGACCGATGCCGCTCGCCTGCGAGGTGAAGAGGGCAAGTTGATTATTCAGGTCGAAGATACTTTGGCCGGCAAGCAGCGGCGCATCCCGGTGGATATGGTCGTGCTGGCTGCGGGCTTACAGCCGCGCCACGATGCCAAAGACGTGGCCAAGTTGTTCGGCATATCCTGCAGCTCCGATGGCTGGCTGACCGAGAGGCACCCCAAACTCGATCCGGTGGCGACGATGACCGAAGGCATCTTCATCGCCGGTTGTGTCCAGGGGCCCAAGGACATTCCCGCGAGTGTCGCTCAGGGCGCGGCCGCCTCGGCGCGCATACTGGGCCGCATCCATCAGGGCGAGATTGCCCTGGAACCGATACGTGCCAGCGTCGATGCCGATAAGTGTTCAGGCTGCCGTATCTGTAACGACCTCTGCCCGTTCAACGCCATTACCTTCCATGCAGATCGCATGGTCACTGAGATCAACCCGGCGCTCTGCCAGGGCTGTGGCACGTGCGTGGCGGCCTGTCCAGCGGCCGCAATCAGCGGCACGATGTTTAGCAATGAGCAGATCCTGGCGCAAATCGAGGGCTTGCTCCTGCTCAATCTGAACCCTGAGCGGGCCGTGACGTACGCGTCAGAGGCCGTGGCCGCCTGACGATCGAACTGTCCAAGATCGATGACCGGAGGACATGATGACTGAAGCTTTCGAGCCTGTGATTGTCGGCTTCACCTGCAACTGGTGCAGCTATCGTGCAGCCGATCTGGCGGGCACGGCCCGCATCAAATATCCACCCAATATCCGGCTCATCCGGTTGATGTGCTCGGGCCGGCTGGATCCCACGTTTGTGTTCAAGGCATTTTCGAGCGGCGCCGATGGCGTGATGATCACCGGCTGCCATCCCGGCGAATGTCACTACGTTGAGCAGAACTACAAGGCGATGCGACGTTTCATATTGCTGCAGCGTACCCTGGCGCAATTCGGGATTGAGCCCCGGCGCGTCCGGCTGGTGTGGGCCAGCGCCGCCGAAGGCCACCGGTTGGCCGAAGAAATTACCAACATGGTCGAAGAGGTACGCCAGCTGGGCCCGCTCAATTGGCCCACGGCGCCGGACGGCGTGCAAGTCACTCGCTCCGTTGAAGCAATCTAGATTCTCCGGGAGGTAAAGCATGACGAGTAACCCTGACGGAAATCCTAATGGCAAACCCAAATTCGCCATGTGCTGGGCGGCTTCGTGCGGCGGCTGCGAGATTGCAGTCTTGAACATTCACGAGAAGATCCTCGATGTCGATCAGAACTTCGAAGTGGTCTTCTGGCCCGTGGCGATGGATGCCAAATACAAAGACGTCGAGGCCATGCCCGATGGCTCGATCACGCTCACGTTGTTTAACGGCAGCATCCGCAATGACGAAAACGAGCACATGGCGCATCTGCTCCGGCGCAAGTCAAAAATCCTGGTTGCATTTGGATCGTGTGCGTGTGAAGGCTGCATCCCCGGCCTGGCCAACTTCAGCACGACGCAAGAGATCTTCGACGCGGCTTATGCCGGCATCTCGACCGACAACCCCAACGGCATTCGACCCCAGTCTGCCTGGGATGCGCCAGAAGGCACCCTTCACCTTCCAAAGTTCTATCCGGTCTTGAAAACGCTCGATCAAGTTGTGCCGGTCGATTATTACATGCCCGGCTGCCCGCCTGAATCGCACCAGATTGGCGCGGTGATCGATTTAGTAATCCAGGCGCTGCATGGCGAAGCCACGCTGCCTCCACCGGGTGCGGTGATTGGGGCCGGCCAGTCGACCGTCTGCGATGAATGTCCGCGCGCGCGCAATGTCAAGAAGATCACGCACTTCGCCCGTATTCAAGACGCGTTGATCGATCCGGCTCTGTGCCTGCTTGAACAGGGCGTGCTGTGCAACGGGATCGCCACACGCAGCGGTTGTACCGCGTTGTGTCCTAAAGCCGGCGCGGCCTGCGTCGGTTGCTACGGTCCGGCCGAAGGCGTGTTGGATTACGGCGCGCGTTTGATGACGGCCGTAGCCTCAGTGATTGACAGCACGGACCCGGCGGAAATCAACCGCATCCTGGACAGTCTCCCGGATCCCGCCGGTGCTTTCTATCGCTTCAATTTAGCCGGTTCACTGCTCCGTGCCGGGAAAGCAGCCTGGGCGGCCGATCGTGTGAAAGCGTAAGGCTAAGGAGGATTTCTCATGCAGCGTATCACCATTGATCCGATTACGCGCCTGGAAGGCCACGGCAAGATCGAGATCTTCCTCGATCCCGAAGGCGAAGTCGCCGAAACCTACTTCCAGATTCCCGAGCTGCGCGGTTTCGAACGATTCTGCGTGGGCCGGCCGGTGGAAGAAATGCCGATCTTGACGAATCGCATCTGCGGAGTGTGTCCCGAAGCCCACCACATGGCCGCGGCTAAGGCGGCCGATGCCGTCTATCACGTTGACCCGCCGCCAGCTGCCAAAAAACTGCGCGAACTTCTTTATAGTGCTTTCTATGTCACCGATCACGCTACTCACTTCTACGCCCTCGGCGGCCCCGACTTTATCATGGGACCGAATGCGCCCGTGGCCGAGCGCAATATCCTGGGCGTGATTCATAAGGTCGGGTTGGAGATCGGCGGCAAGGTGATCCAGGCACGCAAGTGTGGTCACGCCGTCGTCGAAATGATCGGCGGGCGCAAAGTCCATCCGTGTACTGCGATCCCCGGCGGACTGACCAAAGGTATCACCGAGGAGCAGCGGCAAGAGATCGAGCAGATGGGCCGCTGGGCGATCGACTTTGCGCAGTTCAGTCTCAAACTGTTCGACGACATCGTGCTGAAGAATTCCGACTATCTTGATATGATCCTGGACGATGCGTTTACGCATCGGACCTATTACATGGGGATGGTCGATGAGTTCAATCACGTGAATTTCTACGACGGCCAGATCAGCATCGTCGCGCCTGATGGCGAGCGCATCGGCAAGTATGTACCACGTGAATACCCAGACTGGATTGCCGAACGCGTCGAACCCTGGACCTACCTCAAGTTCCCGTATCTTAAGAAGATCGGTTGGAAGGGTTTGGTGGATGGCAAAGACTCAGGCGTGTACTGTGCCACGCCGCTGTCACGGCTTAATGCCGCCGATGGCATGGCCACGCCGCTGGCTCAAGAAGAATACGAGCGCTTCTACGTCACATTCTTGCAGGGTGAGTCCGACCAATATACCACGACCTGGCAGGGCAAGGTCGTTCATCATCATCTGGCGACACATTGGGCTAGACTGATCGAGTTGTTGTACGCCGCCGAACGTTGGGTGCAGCTGGCGACCGACCCGGAGATCACCTCCGATAAGTTCCGCGCGATTCCAACCGAAAAACCCACTGAAGGGGTCGGCATCGTTGAAGCGCCGCGCGGCACACTCACCCATCATTACTGGACCGACGAGCGCGGTATTCTCACTCGCGTCAATCTCATCGTCGGCACCACGAACAACTATGCCCGCATGAGTATGTCGATCAAGAAAGCGGCCCAAAAATTGATCCACGGCGGCACCATCGTGACCGAGGGCCTCCTCAACCAGATCGAGATGGCCTTTCGCGCTTACGATCCCTGCTTTGGCTGTGCCACGCACTCGCTGCCCGGACAGATGCCGCTGGAAGTCAGCATCCGGGATGCGAATGGCACCGTCGTCGAGTGCTTATCCCAATACGTGAAATGAAGACGTTGATCCTGGGTCTGGGCAATCCCATTCTGGGCGATGATAGCGCCGGCCTCAAAGTGGCCGAGATCATTCGCCGGCGAATGACGCTTGATCCGTCCATTGAAGTGAGCGAGGATTACGCTGGGGGTCTACGACTGATGGAACGGATGATCGGTTACGACCAGGTGATCATCGTCGATGCCATCTGCACCGGTATCTGGCCGGCCGGTTCGGTGCTGTGCCTGAACCCGGACGATGTGCCCACTCAGCACACGGCCTCGACGCACGACGTCAACCTGCCGACGGCTCTCCAGCTGGCGGCCACGCTGAATTTGAAGATGCCCAAACGAATCCGCATCATCGCGATTGAGGCGGAAAACGTGCTGGATTTTAGCGAGCATTGTTCGCCCGCGGTCACACTGGCGTTATCCCACGCCGCTGAAGCCGTACTGGCCGAACTACAGTGAGGAGGCAATATGGTCTCACCCGAGCTCTTGCGACGCTTTACTTTTTTTGCCGGCTTTTCGGACGAGGATTTGAAACAGTTGGCCATGGCCGGCCGTGAGCAGGCCGTTTCCGCCGGCGAGATATTATTCACTGAAGGCAGTCGTGCGGATAAACTTTGTTTCCTGACCGAAGGCGAAGTGGAGATTCTGAATCGCAGCCGCGGGA
>JADGQE010000479.1 GCA_017882055.1 Thermoflexales bacterium | reverse complement strand
TGTGCCAGCCGCTGCGGCAGCCGCCTGAGGTTAATCGGGGAGAAACGAATTTTACCGGCTAGAATCTTTACTGGCTAGAAGTACAAGGGGAAGGACGGAAGCGCAAGGACAAAACATGTTCTTCGCCTTCCGTCCTTTTCTGTAACTACCTCGACAAAGTTAGATTACCGTCACTGCGCCAGCGATTCGAAATCGCGCCTTGAGGGCTAAAGCCGCAATGCCCGCCTACGCGGGCGGGACTATGCCCCGTCCGCGCAGGTGGACGCTCAGCGGTCACGCTCAACAGGCGCGAATTCCACGGGAGCACTGCACCGCACACCGCACTGCACGCAGTGGGTGCAAGTGTGTGTTCGCCAGCCCCTTGGATTCTAATCTTACATTGTCGAGCTACCCAGCCGCCTGAGCGGCGCGTAGTCGACTGATAACACGGACTTCAAAACTGATCATCCGTGACACACTTGCACCGCGCTGCGGATGCAGTGCAGGTGTCCGTGGTTCAATTCCCTGTCAGAAAAACAAGGGTTTCAACAGTTCGGTACTAACCCGCCAGCCCCGGCAGATTTGCAGCTGATTTGGCCGTCAAAACCGCCCGCACGATCGCAAGTGCCATCACCTCAGCCGCAAATGCGCCGACGATATTCACATCCGCATTGCGTTCGCCGCTCGCCAGCGCGAAGAGGGTGTCACCGTCCAACAGCGTGTGCGCGGGTCGAACCGTCCGTGCCAGTCCATCGTGCGCCATTTGCGCGACTTTATTGGCTTCTTCTTTGCTCAACTTCGCATTCGTCGCCACTGCGCCAATCACCGTATTCGCCCGCGCGGCGAAACCCACAATCGTGCGGCCAATCAAACCTTTCAGCGTTGCCAGCGTATCCGCAAAGTAATCGGACGATCCAATTTTGATCGGCCCGCGTTGGATCGATCGCGCCCCGGCCATGATTTGATTCGTGTTCGGATCGATCACATCGCCGAAGGCATTGACCGCCACGATCGCGCCGACGATCACGCTGCCGCCGATCTCGAGGCTGGCCGTGCCGAGGCCCGACTTCATCGCTTGCCCCATCCCGAAGATTTTGCCGACGGTTGCACCCGTACCCGCGCCCACGTTGCCTTCCGCAATCGCGCCGCCTGCTGCATCGACACAGGCTTGATAACCCATGGCTGCGTCGGGCCGAACGTCTGCCCGGCCAATCGCCAGATCGAACAACACGGCCGCCGGCACGATCGGCACATGAGCAACGCCGGTGTTGAAACCCAGCTTGTGCTCTTCAAGATAACGCATCACGCCCGTCGCCGCATCCAGGCCGAAGGCCGAGCCGCCGGTCAGCAAAATCGCGTGGACTTTCTCGACCAGATGCATGGGACGCAGCAGATCCGTCTCGCGTGTGCCGGGCGCACCGCCGCGTTGATCGACGCCGCCGACAGCGCCGTCACCGCACAAGATCACCGTGCAGCCGGTCAGCGCCTCAGCGTTCTGCGCATGCCCGACGCGTATGCCGGGCACATCTGTGATCGCATTGTATCTCATCGCCCTGCCTTCCCGCCAGATAAACTCGACAATTTCTCGATAAGTTTCAAGGTCACTCGTCCTCCTTGATCGAAGCCGCGCACATGCAATTTTCCGACTGCGTCGGCGGGCCTGTGCACCGACCGGCTCGCGCGACCCACCGTGATCAAGGATACGGCATCGAAGCCGTGCCGGGCCAACGGCACGTGATCGAACAGGGCACCGATCAGCCGGAAGCGTCTTGTACAGATGTATAAATCCTGGCTGCTCTGCACAATCAAATCAGCCAGGCGTGCCGAGGCCGCGCCCACCCACTGCAATTCACCGTCAACGCCGATACCATCGAAATTCAGAATGTACAAGCCCGCTTGAGATTCGCGCCGCAAGCGCTCTTCTTCGGCGCGCACGAAGGCCACTGCACCCATCAGGCCCAACTCTTCGGCGCTAGTGAAGACAACCGACACACGCAATCGATCGCGCCAATCGCTGCGCTGCGACAGGCACTCGGCCAGGTGCAGAACAAGCCCTACCCCCGACGCATTGTCGATCGCGCCGGGCGAATCATTGCCAAAGTCGAGGAAGAGCAAAGGCAGGCCGGCCAACAGGGCAATCACACCCAACACCGACGTGACCGGCATCGATAGATTCAGCAGCGCCAACACGGCGACCAGTAGACTGCTCGGCACCGCAATGACGAACAATCCGATTCGAATCACCAGCGGCATATACTGGCTCTTTGAATCATAATGCGCCATCAGATAAAGATGCGGCAATGTTGAATCAACGTTATCCGGCAAAGTGGCGATGAGATTCGTAGCCGCGTAATGCGTGCCGACTCGCTTCAACACAGTGGTCGCAAGTTTCGACATCGGCTGCCCGACGACACGCACGGCGTGAATCGAAATGCTCCGGCTGATCGGGCCGGCGAGCACGATCGAGAACAGGATCAACACCGCACACACCGCTGTCGCGATCGGCAACCGATCGCGCAGCAGCAGGATCGCCGCAATCGACAGCAGATCCAGCGCGATACCCAGCGACAGGACCACGTTCGGTGCCGTCGAGAATTCGAACGGCTGGCGTTCGACTTGCCAGCCAAATCGAATCAGTCGATCGACCAGTTCATTCGCAACGACCACCTCTTCGCCCGAACCCACCTTGCGGGGCCGCGCGATCGAACGCGCGTAATTCAAAGCCACTTCAGGATCAAAGTCCATGCGTCACTCTAAATGAAAA
>JADGQE010000478.1 GCA_017882055.1 Thermoflexales bacterium | reverse complement strand
CACACCTTTCTCGTCGAATTGTCGCCCCAAACGGGTCTTCAATGTCTCGATCAATCGGTCGACCTCGATCGCTTGCAGATTCAACTGGTAGGCGCCGGCTTCGACGCGGCTCAGTTCTTGCAGACCATGGACGAGCCGCTGCAGCCGATCGGCTTCGTGGTAGACCTGTTGGTAGGTTTCTTCAGTCGCCGGCAGCACGCCATCAATCAGCCCTTCCATGTAACCCTTGATACTGGTCAGCGGCGTGCGCAATTCGTGGGCGACATCGCCGAGGAGTTGGCGGCGCATCGTTTCGGTTTGCTCCAGACGCACGGCCATTTGATTGTAACTCATCGCCAGTCCATCGAGTTCATCGGGCGCAGTCGAATCCGCCACGCGCACACGCTCATCGTAGTGCCCCTCGGCGATGCGCTGACTGGCGAGCATCATCGCACGGACCGGCGCGACAATCTGGCGGCTGACGAACACGCTGACGATCAGCGCCACCGCCAACGCGGCCAGCGCGGCCAGCGTCAAGGCCTCACTTACGGCATCACGAAAGTTGTTGAATAGATCCGCCATATTCAGCGAACCGCCCATCATCGAGCCCATCGCCGCAATATGCCGATCGAACGCACCCGGTGCGGCGAAGTTGGCGGCGGTCGCCAGGACGATGACGCCGGCCACGATCACGATCAGGTATGAGAGAAATATCTTCCAACTGAGGTGTTGGCGAATCTGTTTCACGATCATTCCACCCCCTCGTCGTCAAAGCGATAACCCGCGCCGCGCACGGTAGTGATGAAGTCTTCGCCCAACTTCTGGCGAATGTGGCCGACATGCACATCGACCACGCGAACTTCGCCATAGTAATCGTAGCCCCAGACTTTCTCCAGCAACTGTTCGCGGCTGAGCACCAATCCGCGATTTTCGGCCAACGTCTTGAGTAGATCGAATTCGATCGTCGTCAGCTCAATCGGTTGATCGTCCACCCACGCTTGACGACTGCCGGTGTCGATGCGAACGTGGCGAAAGGTCAATCCACTGCCCTCGGCGCGACTATTGCCACGCAAACGCCGCAGCGCCGATTTCACGCGCGCCACGAGTTCGCGTGGACTGAACGGCTTGGTGAGGTAATCGTCCGCGCCGACTGACAGGCCGATCACCTTGTCGGTTTCTTCGGACTTGGCCGTGAGCAGGATGACGTACACATCCGACTCGCGCCGCAACTGGCTCAACACCTCCAGCCCATCGATACCGGGCAGCATGATGTCCAACACGATGAGATCAGGCTTGAAGACGCGCGCTGCTTTCAGCGCCGAAGAGCCATCGACGGCGGTATACAACTCGTAGCCTTCTTTACGGAGATACGCGCTGGCCAGGTTGACGATACTGGGTTCATCATCAACGAGCAGGATTTTGGCTGGCGGCATGGGTTGCTCCTTGAACGAAGAATCACCATGATGATTGTAACTGAAAACAGCGACCGAACAAACAGTGTTCGATCGCTGCGGAATCAGTTGGATGGCTGATCGGCCTAGCCTTCACTGATCTCAATAAAGTTGCCATGCCACGTGTGCAGAAAAACTTGCTGCGTGTAACCATTGACACTCAACATACCGGCCGTCTTGCCGTCGCGTAAAAACTCGATCGTGTAGTAACCGTAGAACGGATCGGGCTGGGCGCTGGCTTTCACGCCAGGCAAATAAGTGTCAAGATAACGCTGCGCCGCCTGAATCGCTTGATCAGCACTGACCGGCATTTGACTATTAGCCTGCGGCGCGGGTTGACTGCTGCCCATCATGCCATTGCCCATCATCCCACCGAAACCGGCCATCGGACTATACTTGAGATTCCACATCATGTTCGGACCGTATTCGGGATAGACCGCGAGTGTCACCGGATTGACCAGCACTTCAAATGCGCCGATGCCCGTGCTTTTCTCGGTGATACGGGCGTAAGCGTTGTTGTCAAAGATCATGATCTCGCTGATCACCAGATCGGGGTTGTTAAAGCTGGCGAGGTAGTTGTTGACGGCTTGCTTAGCCTGATCGATCGTGAGCGGTTTGACGCCAGACAGGCGACTGCCAGTACCCATCATTCCATTGCCGCCCATCATACCAAAGGGCATTGTGCCTGTGTAGTTCTGACTGTAGCCCATCATGCCGCCAGTGTCCATCATTCCGTTGCCGTTCATCATACCGAGGCCATACGGCACTGTGCCGGTGTAGTTCTGATTGAAGCCCGTCATGCCATAAGGCAGACCACTCTGGTTAGGGGCATAACCGGTCATCATGTTGCCCGGCCCAAAGCCGATCCCGTTTCCGCTGGCCTGCGCCAGTGCGCTGCCGCCGACAAACAGGGCGGCCCCTATGGCGATCGCCGCAATAATCGCAATTGTCCAACGTTGTGTCGTAGTCATGTTACTCAACCTCCAAGTTGAATTTGATTTCAGTTTACATTGGACAGTATAGCCACTCGGCTTGAAGGATCGATGAAGCGAAATTAAAGATTGTGTAAAGATACACCGCTGGCTTGACTTTCCCACCTTCGTCAGCGTTGCCGTAGTAACCGCGATGAGTTGCCCAGGATGCCCAGATCGGGCAATGACTGCGCCGCAGCCGCCAAGATCGGCGGCAAGAAGCCGAACGCCGCCAGCGACAGACCGACCACATTATAGAGTGTCGTGAAGATCAGATTCATCTTGACGATCTTCATGGTTCGATGCGCGATACGGAAAACGTCCGGCACCAGTGTCCAATCTTCGCGCATGAGCGCCACATGCGCTGCTTCGATGGC
>JADGQE010000477.1 GCA_017882055.1 Thermoflexales bacterium | reverse complement strand
TTTGTGAGAACGTGCTACACGCAAGAAAACCGGTTTCTGCCCCGAAAAACCTGGCGAGGGTTGTTCTCGAGAAGTGTCTTTCGATACTGAATCCCTCGCAAGGTTAGCGTGGTATAATGTTTCGCGCGCCAGCCTGTCCCCGGCGACTAGATTGGATTCCCATTGTCTCGCATTCTTGTCTCACTTGATCTCGAAACAACCGGCCTGGATCCGCAGCGGGATGCCATCATCGAAATCGGCGCCGTCAAATTTCGCGGCGATGAAATCCTCGATGAGTTCTCGACGCTGATCAATCCGGGCCGATCGATCCCGCCGAAGATCGTCGATCTCACCGGCATTGCCGACGCCGATGTCGCGTCGGCCCCGGCGCTGTTCAATATGCTGCCGCGCTTGACCTCGTTCGTGCGCGATCTGCCGATCGTGGGTCACAACATCGCCTTCGATTTGGGCTTCTTGAATAAGCAGCGGGTCTTCAACGACAACCTGGCGATCGATACCTTTGAACTGGCTGGGATGCTAATCCCACACGCCGAACGGTACGGCCTCGGCTCGCTGGCGCGTGAGGTCGGCATCGAACTGCCGGCGACACATCGCGGCCTCGATGATGCACGGGTGGCGCATCGACTTTATATGAAGATGTTCGAGCGCGCGTGCGACATTCCCACCAGGATTCTGGAGGAGATCGTCAAACACGCCGAGCGTCTCAGTTGGCCGCCCTACGCTTTTTTTGCCGATGCGTTGAAGGCGGCGGCGCGTGGATCGTTTGCAGCGGGCAGCATCGGCGCGCAGTTGAAGGCCAAGGGCCGCGTCTCGAAGAGTGCCAAACCGATCTACATACCCTCGATCGAGGCCAGGCCGCTGCGCCCCAACGATGAGATCACGCCGATCGCCACGGATTCCATTGCGGCGCTGCTCGAAACCGATGGCGCGTTCGAGCGGACGTTTCCGCACTTTGAGCATCGTCCGCAGCAAGTGAAGATGCTGCGTGCCGTAGCAGAGGCGTTTAACACCGGCCAGCATTTGCTGGTGGAAGCGGGTACCGGCACTGGCAAATCGATTGCTTATTTGCTGCCGGCGATTCACTGGGCGACGCAGAATGGCGAACGCGTGGTCGTCTCGACCAACACCATCAATCTGCAAGAGCAGTTGGCTTCCAAGGACCTGCCCGATCTGCAAAAGATTCTGCCGTTTGAATTTCGATCGGCGGTGATGAAAGGCCGTTCGCATTACCTGTGCCCGTCGCGCTTGCAGCAGCTGCGGCGCAACGGCCCGGCCAACACCGACGAGCTGCGCGTGCTGGTGAAGGTGCTATTGTGGCTGCCGTCGACCGTGAATGGTGATGGCGACGAATTGTTTATTCCCAGCCCGGCCGAGCGTGCGGTGTGGGCGCGGTTGAATGCCGAGAATGAAACTTGCACGGCCGAACGCTGCGCCGCCAACGACTGCTTCTTTCAGCGGGCGCGGCAGCAGGCCGAGTCGGCGCATGTACTGATCGTCAATCATGCGCTGCTGCTGGCCGATGTCGCCGTGGACAATCGCGCGCTGCCAGAGTATCAATATCTGATCGTCGACGAAGCGCATCATCTGGAAGATGCGACCACGCAGCAGCTGAGTTTCTCGATCAGCCGCAGTGCGCTTAAACGTATGCTGGAAGACATCGGCCGGGCACGGCGCAATGAGGCGACCGGTTTGCTGGCCGATGTGATCGGCCGGATTCGATCGGCAGTGCCGCAGCAGATCGCGGATGCCACTCAAGTCTTCGTCGATAAGATTGCCGGGGCGCTCGACGATGCGATCCGCCATTCCGATGATCTATTCGAGCAACTGACTGACTTTGTGCGCGAACACTCGGAGAGTCGAAGCGAGTACAGCCAGCGCTTGCGAATCATCCCCGGCCTGCGCCGGCAGCCGGCCTGGGACGGTATCGAGATCGCGTGGGAGAATCTAAGCGTGCAGTTGTTCGCGATTGTCGACGGCATGCAGCGCTTGAGCGGCGCGCTCGACGATATGCACGAATTCGATATTCCTGATTACGACGACATCACCGCCCGCGTGAAAGGTTATACGCGCACGCTCGACGAAGCCCGCACGCGGATGAATGCCATCATCACGCAGCCGGCCACCAGCGAAATCTACTGGCTTGAAGTCGAACCCAATCAATCGGGCCGCGACGGCGGGCGTGGATCGTTGAGCCTGAATGCCGCGCCGCTGCACGTCGGGCCGCTGGTCGATCGGCATTTATGGAAGACCAAGAAATCGATCGTCCTCACGTCGGCAACGATGCGCACCGGCAAAGATTTCACGTTTATCAAAGAACGCCTGGCGGCAATCGATATGGATGAACTGTCGGTCGGCTCGCCGTTCGATTACAAATCATCCACGCTGTTGTATCTCGTGACCGATGTGCCGGAACCGGGCGAGCCGGGCTTCCAAAAGGCGATCGATCAGGGGCTTATTACGCTGGCCAAAGCAATGGGTGGGCGAACGCTGGCGTTGTTCACATCGTATTCCTCTTTGCGGACTACGTCGAAAGGCATCACTGCCGCGTTGAATCAAGCCAATATTCTGGTGTACGAGCAGGGTGATGGATCATCGCGGCGGCAGCTGCTGGAAAACTTCAAAGGCGCAGACCGCGCGATCTTGCTGGGCACACGCTCATTTTGGGAAGGCGTCGATGTGCCGGGCGAGGCGTTATCGTGCCTGGCGATCATTCGCCTGCCTTTCGCTGTGCCGACCGATCCGATCTTTGCGGCCCGATCGGAAACCTTCGAGCAGCCGTT
>JADGQE010000476.1 GCA_017882055.1 Thermoflexales bacterium | reverse complement strand
TGACTTCGGTTCTGGGTTGTATCAACGTTAGGGCATCGATGAAGCGCATCGCGATCACATCGGTGGTGGCCTTGGGATCGTTGGCGGTGGCGATGCGGAAGCCTTCGGTCAAAGCCTGAATCATGTTGGCCTGCGCTTCGGCGCGCGCTTCTTCCATCGATTGCAGCGCGCGGGCTTCGCCTTCAGCCTTCAACTGCCTGGCCCGGCGTTTCCATTCGACTTGCCAGTTGCCAATGCGCTGCTCTTCGACCAGTTTCTTGATGTCATCCGGCATCTCAATCACGCCGGCGTGCACGTCGATCAGGTCGATGCCCTGGGTGGCGCCGATCTTGCGCGCGACCTCAAGCCCTGCGTCCACCATGGCGCGCATCGGATGGAGGTCGGGATCGTCGGGCGAGCTCAGTTCGTCGAGCCGCATTTCGGCCATTTGATCGCCCACATCGCCCGCTCGTACGTTGGTAAACGAGCGTGTCCAGTCGGGCGCTTGATCGGGCGAGAAAATGGCTGTCTCGTAGATGGCGCGGCGCACCGCTTCACGCGAGAAGCGATGGGGCTTGCTGGCTTCCAGGAAGGCGGTCGGCACGCGCAGTCCCAGTTTTTTCCGGATGCGGTGGCGTAGTCTGAGCGGCGGCGGCGGCTCGGGCGGTGCGTCACCCGGCAGGTTCTTTTCGGTGATGCGGAAGATCAGATCGACGTCGAGCTCGACCGGGATGCCGTCTTTGGTCAACGATTTCTCGCGCCAGCGGCGCTGCTGAATCTGCAAATCGACGGCGCCGCGCACGCGCTCATGCGCTTGCAGAAACGTATAGCCCGGCCCGACGATGCGTGAGAACCTGGCGCCGCGTTCGATCACGGCCGCATTGTGTTCGGCCACGAGCAGCCAGGCCGGCCCGCCAATGATCGCGGCGGGCGCGTGGGCCGCGTCATACTCGAGCTGGCCCTGATACACACGCAGGTAATACCGGGGCTGGCCGAACATCATGGCCATGATATGTTTGCGTCCGCTGGCCGGCGCGTGCAGATGATACAGTTGGATCAAAAACTCATTACCCCGGCGCAGCACGATGAACATCGCCACCAATGCGGGCAGCGCGTAATACAGCATGGATAAAACCGTCTGCAAAATCGACTGCGGTGTCAGCGGCGGGCGATTCCACGATGGTGACAAGGGCGGTGCGCCGGGCGCATACACTTGCACGTAGCGCGTCATGACCGGCCCGAATGGCAGATTGCCGGGCGTGCGCATCTGCCACGACGTTTCATACAAGCCCGGTATTGGCATCGCCTTCATCGGCGTCGCCAGGTCCAGGCGCAGGAGACGCGCCGGATTCTGTGGCTGCTTTTGGATCGCTGCCGGCGATTGCGAACCGATTTGAATTTTGTTTTGATCGCTCGGAATCTGATCAGAGACGCGGGCAAACGCCACGCCGTCGCCCCAATTGCAAGTGCCGGTGTTGCGAATGGCCCACGTCAAGATGAAGGGTTGGCCGGCCTCGGCCATATCGGCGAAGACCGGCGGACTGTCTTCCGCGGCCGTATAAGTGCAGCCCTGAGAAGGATCATAGACTTCTGGCGTGATCGATTCAACGAGTCGCGGGCCAGCGTACGCCAACACGGCTAGCGCGAGGACGGCGATTATCAGCCGCAGTTGGCCCATCATTCGCTCTTTGCTTTGCAGCCAGTGAGTGAATGACCACGGGGTATGTGGCGCAGTCGGCTCGGCGCTCATGGTCGGTTCTCCGGCTGAGTGGATTTGAGCATCTCGCGCAGTTGCCGCAGGATGTCCAGCGAATCGATCGTCAACCGCGCGCGTGTCGTCGGGTCGTGCGCCATCTTCTCCATCGCTTCGAGGAAACGCAGCGTCACCAGATCGCCGCTGAGCGTGCCGCTGTCTTTGGCCTCTTGCAGTGTGTCATAGATGCGAGCCGTCATTTCACCTTGAGCCTGTGCGCGAGCCTGTTCGTGCTTGACCACCGCATCGGCTTCAGCCTGACCCAGAATTTCGGTTTCTTTCTTGCGCCAGTTGTCCTTCCAGGATTCGATGCGCTGCTTGATCACCTGCGGCGGCGGCCACATGATGCTGACGGTCATGAAGCGCACCTCGAGGCCGGAGCTGCGCTTGAAGTCGTCATTGGCATCCAGTTCGCGCCGGACGGTCTCAATGAGCTCGCCGCGAATGATAAAACGTGGATGTCTTGGGAAAGGCGGATTAGCCGTGAACGGCGCCGTGAGGTTGTCCAGCGGATAACGCGCGATGATCTGGCGCAAGTTCGGCACGGCGATGGCCATCACCCGATCGCCCCACTCGGCCTTTTCGTCTTTGTCAACTTTGCGCTCGATGCGCCGGCCGCGAAGGGCGTTCATCGCGCTGGCTTCGCGCCAGGCAAAGGGATTGGTCTTCTGAGGCGAATGGGGCCGGGCGAGGTCTTTCATCTTCAACGCACGGGTGCCCTTCAGTCCATAGAAAGCGCCCACCCGCACATCGACCAGAATACCGTCGCGGGTCTGGGCCTTGATCATTGCAAATCGCAACTGTGGGCGCAGGTCAATGATGGTATCGATCTCTTCTTCGAAATCGGTGAAGACCACACCCGAGCGAGGCCGGCCTTCTTCGATGACCACCCCTGGCCCGGTCGCGCGCGAGATGCCGGTCTCGGTTTTCAATGCCACAATGCTGGTGCTGTCGGTCACGACGACGCCGCGCGGCGAATAATATTCATCGTCTTCGAAACGAGCTCCGGGTTTGCCTGCCGGTAAGGGTGACACGACTTTGCCTTCGCG
>JADGQE010000475.1 GCA_017882055.1 Thermoflexales bacterium | reverse complement strand
CACGGCAACCGGCTATGGTTTGTTGCAACTCGCTTCGCCGCCGCCTACGCCCACGCCGTTGCCGCCGACGCTGACCCCCGTGCCTGATCAGCCGACGGCCACGCCTGCGCCGACCGACACGCCGAGAAAAGTGGTCATTCCGACGATGGTCGTGCCTCAGTCTCGCCCGCCGGTGAAGCCAGCCAGCGACGATGGCGGCAGTATGATCGGCATTGTGGTCATCGGGATCGCCATCGGGATTCTGGGATCGATCGGCTTTGTCACCGCCCGCCGCGCGCGGCGTGAAAGCGGCCCGTGGAGTCAATCGGCCAGCCCGACGAGCAGCTCAGCCCCGACGGCCTGCCAGTATTGCGGACGATCATTTCAACCGGATGCGGTGTTCTGCACCCAATGCGGCCGCCCGGTGGTCAATGCCATCACCCTCACCAAATGCTCACACTGTGGACGCGCGCTGCGACCGGGAGCGCAGCATTGCACGCGCTGCGGCCGTCCGGCCTGAACACGCCGTGCACATCGAGTTGTAACCCAATCGAAACTTAGGTCCTGGCCCCCTGTGCTACAATAAAGTCTAGGAAATCCGGCCTGGGCAAGGGCCGGTTTGCAGGAAGTGCAGCGGGAGTCGTGCATGACGCTCGATCGCCGGGTTGAAATTCTCCACAATGCGTTCCCCCAACTCAACGAGGAAATGCGAACCTACGTCGCGCGGGGCGCGCGCGAGCTGGTCGTCGCCGCCGGCGATCGCATCTGTGAGGAAGGCGAGCGGGGCGACGCTTTCTATTTGATCATGTCGGGCCGCGTGCAGGTCAGCAAATTCTTCGCGCTGGGCATCCAACGCTTGTTGGTCGAGCTGCATTCGGGCCAATTCTTCGGCGAACTGGCGCTGGTGGAGGATGCGCCGCGCACCGCCAGTGTCTACGCCCTGGAAGAAACGTGGCTGCTGGCGATTACGAAGCAGGACTTTCAAGAACTCCTCTCCAACAGTCCGTCGATGGCGATGGAGATCATGCGCTCGGTCGCTGCCCGATTGCGCGACTCAGACCGGCGCGCGATTGATGAATTACGCCAGAAGAACGATCAGCTGGCGCTGGCCTACGCCCACCTCGAAGACATGGTCAAACGCAAGAGCGATTTTCTAACGGTCGTCGCCCACGAACTGCGCACGCCGCTAACGGCCATCAAGGGCTACGCGCATCTGATGCGATCGGGGATGTTGAAAGGCGAGGATTTGGTCCAGGCGCTTAGCGTCATCGTCGATAACTCAGACGCCATTGTGCGGCTGACCAATAACATTCTATTCTTGCAAGAACTCGAACTCATTCTGCCGACCCTGGAGCCGGTCGATGTCTGTCAATTGGTGACCTCGATCGTTGAGTCGATCCAGTCACGCGCCATCGGCAACGGTCTGACCATCCGGGTTGAATTGCCGCCCGATCTACCCAAAGCGCGCGGCGATCTCGACGGGCTGGGGCAGGCCTTCACGGCTTTGTTCGACAATGCCGTCAAGTTCAGCCCGAACGGGGGCGAGATCAAAGTAGTCGGACAGGCCGATCAGGATGCGCAGCTGCAAATCTCAATTACCGATCCGGGCGTGGGCATCCCGCCCGATCAGATTTATCATGTCTTTGATCGCTTCCACCACCTCGAAACCGTAGGCGATTATCTCTTTGGCGGAGTTGGGCTGGGGCTGCCCATTGCCAAGCAGGTCATCGACCAGCACAACGGCAATATTTCCGTCGTCAGCCGCGTCGGCCAGGGCAGCACGTTCACGGTCACACTACCGATCTACCAGGAAGAAAGAGAGAAGGAGCGAAAGAGTGAGGGAGAGAAATGAGAGAAGGAGATAATAATCTCTCCCTCTCGCTATCTCTCCTTCTCTCTCTCGTTCTCTCTGTCTTAACTCAACCGCGCAGCACTGCACCCACTTCTTCACTCAGCCGCCGGACGATGGCCTCGCGCACCTTAGCCACTTCATTTGTCGTCAAGGTGCGTTCGGCTTGATAGGTCAAGCGATACGCCAGACTCTTCTTGCCCGCGCCGATCTGCTCACCTTTGAAGACGTCGAACAGCATCGCGCGCTTCAACAACCCTGATCCCTCACGCCCGGCCTTCAGGATCACGGCCAGCACTCGGTCCGCCGGCAGCTTGTCTTCGACAATCAATGCCAGGTCTTCGGTCACCGTCGGGAAACGCGGCACATCCGCTACCCGCATCGAGTCCGGCACCTGCTTGAGCAGCGCTTCGAGATCGAGTTCAGCCGCCACAACCGGTTGTTCCGGCAGATCGAATGCTTCGCGCACCAACGGATGAACTTCGCCGAACAAGCCCATCGAAGTGCCGTCGATCTTCAGGCGCGCCGTGCGGCCCGGATAATAGGTCGGATGCTCGGCGGATTCATATGCCGCCCCGGTGATATTCAAGGCGCTCAGTAATGCCGCGATCACTCCCTTCAAATCATAGAAATCGACGGGGGTTCGATCGCTCGCACGCTGACCAATATGATGCCACGCCTCCGGTGCACGCGGGCCGCTGATGACGATCGTCAAACGGCGCACCTCATCGGGCAATGGGCCATCTTCCGAGGCCAGGTAGACTTTGTTGATCTCAAACAGTGCGAGATGTTCGTGATGGTGAATGTTCTGCCGTGCCACGTCGAGCAGGCTGTGTAACAACGTGTGGCGCAAATGGGTGCGCTCGGCGCTGATCGGATTCGACAAGCCGACATATGGCCGGTCGTCGGGACGTTCACCAGGCAGCAGCAGGGATTCGCGCTGCGGCGTCGTCATC
>JADGQE010000119.1 GCA_017882055.1 Thermoflexales bacterium | reverse complement strand
GCGCCTATTTGATCGCACGCGAGACGAATCCCTTCGCTTCGACGTGCGGCTATGTGTGCGGCGCACCGTGCGAAGCCGCTTGTCGCCGCGGCAAGATCGATCAGCCGATTGCGATTCGCGCCCTCAAGCGCTTCGTCGACGATCGCTACGGCGTATACCTGGGCGAAAGCGGTCCCACCCAGCAGCCGCCCGCCTGGCCGACGTACACCGGCACAACTGCGGGCTTCGACATGGGCAACACCACATTTCCTACAAGTCGCAGCGGCTTGAATGCGGCGCGTAAGCGTGGTGATGCGACTGGCAAGCGCGTCGCCATTATCGGTTCAGGACCAGCCGGTTTATCGTGCGCGCACGATCTGGCGCTGCTCGGTCACGAAGTCACCATCTTCGATGCGTCCTCCGTCGCAGGCGGCATGTTAAAACTCGGCGTGCCCGAATATCGTTTGCCGCGTGAATTGATCGATCTGGAGATTCAATCGATCCTCGCGCTGGGCCCGAAATTGAAGCTCCATCAAGCGCTGGGCCGCGATTTTTCGCTGGCCGATGTGCGCCGTGACTTCGATGCGGTCTTCATCGGCATCGGCACCTACGCCAGCCGCAAGCTCAACGTCGAAGGTGAGCAGTTGGATGGCGTGCTGCGCGCCATGGACTTTTTGATCAACGTCAATCTCGGCGGCTACAACCTCGATCTCGGCAAACGCATCCTCGTCATCGGCGGCGGCAATGTGGCCATGGATGTGGCTCGCACGGCCGCCCGCCTCGGTCATCCACAGCAAGGCAGCGGCGATCTCGAAGTTGCGTTGGATGTAGCCCGCGCCGCCCGCCGGCTCGGTGCCACACAAGAAGTGCACTGCCTCGTCGTCGAAGATCGATCGGAGATGCTGGCTGATCCCTTCGAAGTCAAAGAGGCCGAAGACGAAGGCATCGTCATCCACACTCACGTCGCGCCCAAGCGCATCGTCGGCAAAGACGGTCATGCGGCCGGCATTGAAACGCTCGACGTGTCACGCGTCTTCGACGAGCGCGGCCGATTCAATCCGCAGCTGACGCCCGGCACCGAAAGAATCTGGGAAGGCGACAGCGTAATCATTTCGATCGGGCAAACCGGCGCACTGGAATGGATCAAGCCCGAGGACGGCCTTGAAGTCACCTCGCGCGGCACGCTCGCCTTGAACAAAGAAACGCTGATGACAACTGCGCCCGGCGTGTTCTGCGGCGGAGACATTGCCTTTGGGCCGCGCCTGATCATCAACGCCGTGGCCGATGGGCAGCGCGCCGCACGCGGCATTCACGCCTACCTGCAAAACGTGCAGCCGCGTGTGGTACGCAAGGGCTTCTTCACGACCGTACCGAATCGCGAATATGCCAACGTCGCGCCATTGCGCAATTATCTGCGCTGGCCGCGCCGCCAGCCTAAATCGCTGCCGGTCGATCGACGCATCGGTGTGGCCGAAGTCGAGCTGCGTTTCGAAGAACCGGTCGCGCAAGAACAAGGTGGGCGCTGCCTGATCTGCTCGATCAATCCCATCTTCGATGGCGAGCTGTGCATCATGTGCAATGGCTGCGTCGACGTCTGCCCAATGGATTGCTTGAAGCTCGTGCCCGTGTCGCAAATCAGCGGCGATGAAAACGTGGCAGCCGTTATCGAACATGCGTCGGCCCGATCGGCCATGCTGCTCGATCCGACCAGGTGCATTCGCTGCGGTTTGTGCGCCGCACGCTGCCCGACTGATGCGGTGCAGATGGAAACCTTCCGCTTCACGGAAGAAGTGCAGTTTGTAGAGACTACATCCGCGTAGCGCCGACTTTCCAGTCGGCCAACGCAAGCTAAAAGCCGACTCGAAAGTCGGCCCCTACAGCCCGAACAGGGAGGCCGCATGACTGTACAATCCAAGAGCCGCCTGAGTTTCCTCACCGAATCGCGCGTGTGGCGATCGTTCTTCCGCCACGGCTGGCCGGACAATCCGCTCGATCGATCGTTGACGATGACGAGCAATGTTTTCTTTCACCTGCATCCGGTTAAGGTCAGCCGCAAAAGCCTTCGCTGGTCGTATTCGTTTGGCCTGGGCGTGATCTCCGCTATCTTGTTTGCGGTGCTCGTGATCACTGGCGTGATCTTGATGTTCTACTACGTGCCGTCGATCGAGCGCGCCTATCCGGCGATGAAAGAGATTCAATTGTCCGTGCCGCTGGGCGAGTTCACACGCAACATGCACCGCTGGTCGGCGCACGCGATGGTACTGGTCGTGATCCTGCATATGGTGCGCGTGTTTTATACCGGCGCGTATAAGCCGCCGCGCGAATTCAACTGGGTCGTCGGCGTGAGCTTGTTGCTCATGACGCTCGGCGCGAGCTTCACCGGCTATCTGCTGCCGTGGGATCAACTGTCGTACTGGGCCATTACCGTCGGCACCAACATCGCGGGGTACGCGCCGGTCGCGGGACCCGCCATGCGCGAGATGCTGCTGGGCGGAGCAGACGTAGGCCAGAATGCGCTGATCCGATTCTACACGCTGCACATCGCCGTCGTCCCGCTGATTATGATCGTCGCCATCTCGATTCACTTATGGCGTGTCCGCAAAGACGGCGGCCTCGCGGCCAATGACGTAGCGGCTAGTAACCGAGCAGCCAATCCAAAAGCCAAGTGATCCACGAAAAAAACGCGAAATCCCACGAATAAAAGCAATTAGTGCGGATTCGTGTAGATTCGTGGATCGAATTCTGGAGATCGCTTATGCCCGATCAATCGCCCGTTACTGATGAAATCTTCCCGCAGCATACCAACAAGACTTACGCTTTGGTCGAACTGATGCACGGCGAAAGTCCGCTGGTAGGCAAAGGCCCCGACGACACGGTGTTCTCGTTTCCCGTAGTGCTGTTGTGGGAAATCGTTTTGCTGCTGGGTGTGACGCTGGTCATCTTTCTGTTCTCGTTGTTCAAGCAAGCACCCCTCGAAGCGATTGCGAATCCGTTGATCACGACCGATCCGGCTAAGGCCCCGTGGTACTTCATAGGCCTGCAAGAATTGCTCGAGCATATGCATCCGCTGCTGGCTGGCATCCTCATCCCGACGATCCTGGTGCTGTTCCTCGTCGCCCTGCCCTACATCGATCATGCGCGTGAAGGCGCGGGCGTGTGGTTCTCATCGGCGCGCGGTAAGCGTATCGTCGCGTTGACGGCGCTCTATACCGTCATCGTCATGCCGGCCTACATCCTGTTCGATAATGCCTTCAGTCTGCGCGAGCTGCTGCGAAATTCTGCGCCGCAGTGGGTGGCACAAGGCTTGCTGCCTGCGTTGATCATCCTGGTGATCAACGTCATTCCACTGCTAGTCTTGTGGCGTTGGAAGCCCAGCACGCGTGAAGTGATGCTGACCTTGTTCACAATACTTCTTGTCTCAGCCGTCGTCTTCACGCTGAGCGGCTTCCTGTTCCGCGGGCCGGGTTTCAAGATGTATCTGCCGTGGCAAATGCCGAATGGCTACAATCCGTTTGATGGGCTATGAGCGTTTAGCATTCAGCATCCAGCAATCAGTAATCAAACCACGCGGGCCGACCGCTGAAGGCCAGGGGCTTTTTGGGGAGGATAGTAATGAGAAGTGAATCCGAGCAGAAGAGCGGCATGAGCCGCCGCAGTTTTTTGGGACTCGCCTGGGGCGTCTCGCTAGTCGCCCTGGTCGGGCAAGCGGGCGTGGCGTTTCTCCAATTCTTTCAGCCACGCCTGAAAACCGGCGGCTTCGGCAGCAAAATCATCGCCGGTACGCCCAAAGAATTTAAGCCCGGCACGGTTAACCTCGTGCAAGAAGGCCATTTCTACATTTCAACTTTGGAAGATGGCGGCTATTTAGCCTTGTGGCAGCGTTGCACGCATCTGGGTTGCACTGTGCCGTGGCGCGCCGATGAAAAGCAATTCCACTGCCCGTGCCACAGTTCGCTGTTCAATCCCAAAGGTGAAGTGATCGGCGGCCCGGCCCCGCGCCCGCTCGACATCTTCCCGATCGAAGTCGTCGACGGCAATCTGGTCGTCGATACCGGCAACCCCATTGCACGCGAGAAATTCGATCCTTCGCAGGTCTTTCACGCCTGAGGCAACGCCATGCGCCTAAAAGAAAACTACACCCGCTACATCGGCACCGCTTTCATCCTCACGTTGGCGGTTCTCGTGTTGTTCCAGGTTTATATCTTCCGCGAGCCTGCTCGTATTGCCGGTGTCGAGGCGCAGGACAAATCGATCGCGGTCAACGCCGGCCAGGAACTTTTCAAAAAGAACTGCACGCTATGCCACGGCGACACCGGCGAAGGCGATATCGGCCCGGCCCTCAACGACATGACTTTCTTGAAGAACACCGCCGATGATACGATCTTCAGCGTCATCAGTTCGGGTATCCCCGGCACCCAGATGCCCGCCTGGAATCAATCGCATGGCGGTCCGCTGACCGATCAGAATGTCACGCAATTAGTGGCCTTTATCCGTGCCTGGCAAGATACCGCCCCTGATCGAAGCGCGCAGCCGCTCAAGGGCGATCCCAATGCCGGCCAGCTAATCTTCGCCAATATCTGTTTCGTCTGCCACGGCGACAACGGCACAGGCGGTGATCGCGCCCCGGCCATTAGCGACGCTCAGCATCTCAACCAGTTCGATAATGCCTGGTATCAAGACGCTATTAAGAAAGGCCGTCCCTCGAAAGGCATGCCAACCTGGGGCACGGTCCTCTCGCCGCAGCAAATTGCTGATCTGCTCGCATTGGTCGATACGTGGCGACAGTCGCCGCCAACGCCGGCCGTAACGCCGACGATTACGCCCACACCGACGATCACCTCGACCGCTGAACAGACGTCAACCGTGGAAGTCGCAAGGCCATCGAATCCCGGCGGACCCGGACCAGCCCTGACGCTGACCGGAGATGTGAAGGCCGGCGCGCAAGTCTTCGTGGCCGATTGCCAGAAGTGTCACGGTGATCAAGGCGTGGGCAACGTGGCGAATCCCGGCTCGACCGATGGCACGATTCCACCACTGAATCCAATCGACTCGACTTTGATCGATGCCGATCCAAAAGTGTATGCGACCAACCTCGATCTGTTCATCGAGCACGGCTCAACGCCGGAAGGGCCAAATCCGAAAGAGAAGATGCCCGCCTGGGGCGATCAAAAGAAATTAGCACCGCAACAAATCGCCGATGTGATCGCGTATGTGATGAGTCTCAATCCCGCACCGGCGATCACGCCCACCGTCGAAGTGGCGCGGCCATCGAACCCCGGTGGGCCGGGCACGGCTATCGCGCTGACAGGGAGTGTCACAGCAGGCGCGCAAATCTTCACGGACAGCTGCCAGAAGTGCCACGGTGATCAAGGCGTGGGCAACGTGGCGAATCCCGGCTCGGCCGATGGCACGATCCCGCCGCTGAATCCAATCGACTCGACCTTGATCGATGTCGATCCAAAAGTGTATGCGACCAACCTCGATCTGTTCCTCGAGCACGGCTCAACACCGGAAGGGCCAAATCCGAAAGAGACGATGCCTGCCTGGGGCGACACGCAGAAACTCACGCCGCAGCAAATCGCCGATGTGATCGCGTATGTGATGAGTTTGAACAAGCCTTAGCGGATTCATCACGCGCTGACCGTCTGATCAGACAAATACTGTGACAGTGCGAACATTAGCGGGGGTTCTTGTACTCTCACCCTTAACAGATGTAACCAAACAAAAAGCGATCTGCCTGTTATCACGGTAGATCGCTTCATTATTGGAGGCGACGATGGGAATCGAACCCATGGTGAGGGTTTTGCAGACCCTTGCCTTGCCACTTGGCGACGTCGCCATGCTGGAACTTACTACCTCGCAATCATACGCGAATCATCTTGTTTTGTCAACGCACGCGCATCGATTTGGGGCATTGCCGGAAGCCAGCACGATGAATCGCTCTTGTTGAAGTTGGCTACAAAGTTTTGCGTCGTGCCCCAGTGGATTGGGTGACGCAGTATTTGAAGATCGTCAAAGTCGCGCTGCGCGATCGCAGACAATTGCTGGAGAAGATCGGCGTCCTGGCGCGCATCGACGATCAGTGAATTGCAGCAAGCGGCGATGATAATCGGCCAGAGCCGCGAATCAAGACCATTCCAACAGTAGCACCGGCCCGCAATCGAGCGACAATGGCCACGGGGTGCGGGGTGGCGAGGATGTCGTCGAGGGGGAATACCGTCAGGTGTAAGGCAGGGTATATCCTGAGCGCGTGATATAATTCCCGGCAGATGAATCCTTCGGGTCCTGGTGACCCTAAGGTCTTAAGAAGGATGGAGGCAACAAGTATGTTTTTCTTTGATCCACTCTACTTTGTATTTGCGCTGCCGGCGCTGCTCCTGGCGCTATACGCGCAAATGAAAGTGCAGAGCGCATACAACAAATGGTTGCAAGTTCCCAATCGACGCGGATGGTCGGGAATGGATACCGCCCGATATTTGTTGAGCGCGAATCAACTGGGCGATGTTGGCGTGAAGGGCATACCGGGCAAGCTGACCGATCACTACGATCCACGCGACCGCACACTGCATCTAAGCCAAGATGTCGCCAACGGCCGATCGGTGGCATCGCTGGCCATTGTGGCACACGAAATCGGGCATGCGGTGCAAGACTCAACCAACTATGCGCCGTTGAAGATGCGCGGCGCGATCGTCCCGGCCGTTCAGGTCGGATCGTGGGTCGGGCCACTCATGTTTTTGCTTGGCTTCCTGTTGCGATCACCGGCTATAGCGTGGCTCGGCGTGATTTTGTTCGGCGTCACCTTCGTCTTCGCTTTGATCACGCTGCCGGTTGAACTGAATGCTTCAACACGCGCCCTGGCCATGCTGCGCGAGAATAACGTGGTTGCCAATAGCGAAGAAGCCAGTGCAGCGAAAGATGTGTTGAGCGCGGCGGCGTTGACTTATATTGCCGCATTAGCTCAATCGTTAATGACACTGCTCTATTACGTGTTTTTGCTTACCGGTAGTAGCCGCAGGCGCTAAGAGCGCCCTCTTCGAATCCAATTCGCTTTAGAAATCCGGGCAGCGTGCTACCCTGTTGAAGTCTTACCTACTTTCGCGGCCAGCAAATATTTGCTGGCCGCGCCTTTTTATTCAGGCTAACAAAACCACGCTATCGCCAATTGAAAAAGCCTCAGAACAAACCGTCTCATTTCATACAAAGCAAACAACACCGACCCGGCAATTTTGGTTATTTTTATTCTTGACAAACCCAGTAAGCCGTAATACAATCCACTTACGATTGCACCTCGCCACAAGCGAGGTACGTTTTTATAACAGGCACATAATCCGGACACTGTCCGTCACAAACAGACCCTGAAGCACCGGCATGTTATCGGGGTTTTTTGGTTTTGACACACGAGCCTGGCATTTTCCAGCGGCTGCGCTCTACAGATTTGGCTAGTTGAGTGAAGCAGGTGCGAATGGAACTGGATAAGGTTCTATATCTTTCCAGGAAAGACGTTGAAGCAGTCAATTTGCCCATGGCCGACATCATCGAGGCCCTTGATCAGATGTTCAAGGAAAAAGGTGCCGGTCAAGTTGAGATGCCGCCTAAGCCCGGCATTCATACCCGGCCGAATGCATTTATCCACGCGATGCCGGCTTACATCCCCAGCCTTGAATCTGCGGGCTTGAAGTGGGTAGCCGGTTACCCCGACAATCAGCAGAAAAAACTCCCCTACATCACTGGCCTGTTGATCCTGAACGATCCAGATACAGGCATCCCTACAGCGATCATGGATTGCACCTGGATCACCGCCATGCGCACCGGGGCCGCGACGGCTGTGGCAGCCCGGTATTTGGCCCGGAAAGACAGCTCGACTGTCGGGATCGTTGCGTGCGGCGTTCAGGGCAGAAGCAATCTCGAAGCGTTATCCTGCCTGTTTCAAATCAAGCAAGTCAAAGCCTACGATCTGTATCCGGAAATCGCCGAACGCTATGCCAGAGAGATGAGTGAAAAATTGCAGATCGAGATCGAGCCGGTTCGTAACCTGCCTGAAGCCGTCAAGGGTTTGGACATCGTGGTCAGCAGCGGCCCGATCTTGAAACATCCCACACCAGCGATTGAGCCTGGCTGGTTAGCCGAAGGTTCGTTTGCGTCGCCGGTCGATTTCGATTCGTACTGGCAAGGAGCCGCTCTACGGGAAATTGACAGGCTCGCTACCGATGATATCGCGCAGATGGCATATTATCGGCAGGAAGGGTATTTCCAGAGCACGCCAGCGCCCTACGCCGATTTGGGTGAAATTGCGGCCGGGCAGAAACCCGGACGAGAATCGGATGATGAACGAACGATGAGCATCAATCTCGGCCTGGCTCTCGACGACATGGCGACCGCGATCCGGGTGTACCAAAAAGCGAACGACCAGGGTATTGGAGTGAAGCTGTCTCTGTAGCCAAAGCCCAGGGCAGAGCCTTCATCATCCTGATCGCCCCATCATCCTAAGACTCGCCTTTTCACGCTGAATTTAGCCAGTTACTGACACACCCGTGATTCTGATCGATGCTGTGCGGGTTGGATCAGGTGAGTCAATTGTATATCGCCCGATTGATAATCGGGCAAGGTTATGCCACTGCAAGGAGGTGATAGTCGCCACATATATTTATTTCACGCTATCAGTGGGCGAGACGGTCGGGCTGGATCCCCGCGCGCTAAGACGCTATTCGCTTACTCGTGCAGTTGAGTTGAGACCGTTTGTTTGACTATCTCTCAGGAGGAGAAAAGAAATGAAGACCTTTACCACCAAGTTGTTACACGGCAGCCTGTTTCTGGTCGTAGTCGCTGCTGTCGTATTGGCAGCTTGCCAACCGGCGGCTGCTCCAGCGACACCTGCTCCGGTAGCTCCGGCAGCAACCTCTGCGCCGGCCGCGACCTCTGCGCCGGCCGCGACCTCTGCGCCGGCAGCTTTCACCTGCTCGGATAAACTCGGGTGCATTACGATTGCCCCCAATGAGCCGGTCCACATCGCCTACCTGTTTGTTACTTCCGGCGCCAACTCGACGCTGGGCCTCGACACCAAGTATGGTGCAGAACTTGCGATGGACGATGCAGGCGGCAAAGTGCTCGGCCACGACATCAAGTTCGACGGCCAGGACTCCGGCTGCAGTGCCGAAGGTGGTCAGACCGCTGCAGCTAAAGTCGCTGCGGACAACACGGTAGTCGCAGTCATCGGTACTAACTGCTCCAGCGAGGCTCGTGCGGCTATCCCGATCCTTGTGACGCAAGCAGGGCTGACGATGATCTCGCCGTCGAATACGGCACCCGACCTAACCGATCCCGCGAAGCATGTCGCCGGCTATCTGCGCACGGCTCACAACGACAAAGTGCAGGGCGCGGTGGCTGCGCAGTTCGTCTTTAATCAATTGAAGATAAAGAGCGCTGCGACCATCAATGACGGCAGTATCTACGCTCAAGGTCTAGCGGGTGTATTCGCCGACACGTTCAAGCAATTGGGCGGCACGCTGACCGCAAGCGAAGCCGTCAACGTGGGTGACACGGACATGAAGCCTGTCCTCACCCGCGTGGCGTCTGGCAAGCCCGACATGATCTACTACCCAATCTTCGTGGCCGAGGGTGGCTTTATCTGCTCTCAGATCCGCGATGTACCCGGCCTTGAGAAGACAAGCATGATGGGCGCCGATGGCATCTTCTCGCCCGACTTCCTGAAGGCCTGCGGCAAGAACGCCGTCGGGATGTTCTTCTCCAGCCCGAACTTCTCGGCCTTTGGTAGCGGCTATCAGGATCTGGTCGCGAAGTACCTGAAGAAGTACAATGTTAAGGGCACTCTCGCGCCGTTCCACGCTCACTCGTATGACGCGATGATGATGATCTTGAAAGGGCTACAGCAGCCTGGTGTTACCGTGAAAGACGCCGATGGAACCTTGCACGTTCTCAAGCAAGCGCTGCGTGATGCATTGAGCGCAACCGATATGCAAGGCATTACCGGCCATATCAAATGCGATCCGAACGGTGACTGCGCTGATCCGAAGATTGCGGCCTACCAGGTGTCACAGGACAA
>JADGQE010000474.1 GCA_017882055.1 Thermoflexales bacterium | reverse complement strand
GTGCCCAATCCTCTGGCGTATAACTTCGGCAACCAGATCGATTTGATCGGGTATTCGATCGATCGGCGCGCGGCCAGCCCAAATGATACCTTGCACCTCACTCTCTACTGGCGCGCCAGGTCGGCGATGTCGATTGATTACACTGTGTTCACGCACGTGCTTCAGCCGCCCGAAACGATCTGGGCGCAGAAAGATCAGCCGCTCTCGCCGCCGACGTCGAGTTGGGCCATCGGTCAGATGATCAGTGATACGTATGATCTGACGATTAACCCCGCTACGCCAGCGGGCGTGTATGAAATCGAAGTCGGTGTGTATGAGCCGAAGAACATCGAGCGGCTGCGCCTCGTGACCGACGATGGCCGCATTACCGAAAACTTCGTGCGGCTGAGCAAAGTACGGATCAGGTAAACCTGATTCTTTGTAGGATGCCGGATGACGATCAACGCCAAACGAAGTCTGCGCAGCGTGTCTGAGATGATGCGCGTGGCAGGCATCAAAATTATCCTGGGGGCCTTTGTTGTGCTGGCAGTGATATACAGCGTGGCTACGCCAGCCTTCGAGACGCCGGATGAAATGGCGCATTTTGCCTACATCCGCGGGCTGGTGGATGGACGCGGCTTCCCGGCTGCGCCGATCGTCGTGGCCGATGATCAGCCCGCTCAGGAAAGCAGCCAGCCGCCGCTCTACTACGTCAGCGCCGCACTGGCCGTGCGCCTGATTGCGCCGGATACAAGCGATCTTGCGGAGTGGATCGTCCGCAATCCCGCTTTCCCGTATATCTTCGGCAACACGTACAACGATAATAAGAACCTTGCGATCCATGCGCTGCCTGATATATTTCCGTATCGCGGGGCGTCGCGTGCGCTGCATGTGGCGCGGCTGGTGACCGTGCTGTTCGGCGCGCTCGCAGTCTGGGCCACCTATCGCCTGGGGCGCGAAGCATTTCCTGGCAATCCGGCTGTTGGTTTGGTGGCGGCGGCCGTCGTGGCCTTCTTGCCGCAGTTTGTATTCATCAGCGGCGCAGTGAGCAATGATCCTGCGGCGACAGCCCTGTGCGCGTTAAGCCTGTGGGGCGTCGTGCGTGGAATACGGCGCGGCTTTACGTGGCGGCGTGCCGCAGCACTGGGTGCCGCGCTGAGCCTTGCGGCGCTAAGTAAAGCGAGCGCAGTGGCGTTAGTGCCGCTGGCGATCTTGGCCGTGATATTTGTAAGCGCCGATCGGCAATCCAGGCTGAAGACGCGCGCGGGCTGGTCTTTGCTTGTCCTGGGCGTGGTCTTGTTGCTGATCGGCCCGTGGTATGCACGCACCTGGCTGGTGTTTGGCGATCCACTGGGCACCTCAACGCATCTGGCGATGCCGTGGGCGCGGCCCGCGCCGCTGGCGATCGGTGAGGCTGCATCCAAATTGCCTTATGCCCTGATTTCGTTTTGGATCGCATTTGGCTGGGGCAATATCGTGACACCGGACTGGGTATACACGGTACTGAATGTGGCCGGCGCCATTGGTTTGATCGGTGTTGGCTTGTGGTCGGTGAAACCCGAGCGATATGCTCCTGCCATTGATCGAGCATCCGCACTGTATGTCGAACGATCGATTGTTGCTTTGCTAGTCGTGTGGGGGCTGGTCATCATTGCTGCGCTGGTACGCTGGATACAATTGCTCGACGCCGCCATTGGCCGCTTAGCATTTCCGGCACTGGCGGGATTCGCCGTTTTGTTTGCGCTTGGCTGGCTGCGGATATTGCGGCGAAGGTGGTTGGTGGCCGTCATCCCGATGATACTGCTGGCTTTAACCGTAACGGCCATTCCGGCGGTTCTGCTGCCGGCCTATGCACAACCGTTGATCTTATCGGAACAGGCGATCGCTCAGCAGCCCGGGCATCCAATCGATGTGCGTTTTGGCGATGTGGCGCGCCTGATTCGGCTGGATGTGCCGCGCGACCACTGGCCCCAGCCCGGCGCTGGCTTCGATCTTCTTTTATGCTGGGAGCCGCTCGCGCGCGATGAGCGCATGTTGATGGTTTTAGTGCAGATTATTGGCGAGAATAATCGGCTTTTATCAAGTCGGCGCACGCTGCCCGGCCTCGGTTCTTATCCGACTGGGATCTGGCAACCGGGTGGCCGCTTCTGTGATCCGGTTCATGTGCAGCTGGATGATAAGACACCTGCGCCGGCTGTGTATCGGGTCGAGGTGGGTATGATCGATCATATCGATCAGGACACCGAAGAACGGTTACCCGCTTACGCGCCGGATGGTTCACAGCTGAGTACGAACTTTGTGGATGCGATCAAGGTGGCGCCGCGCGAGTATGTGTCACCGCCGATTGAGAATGCGCTGAGTTATCGATTGGGTGATCAGATCGAATTGATCGGTTATGCCGTCGAGCCGGCGGCGGTTGATCGGAGTGGCACGGCCCGCCTCCGTCTATACTGGCGCGCGCTGCGCCGGCCGGATAAGGATTATACGGTCTTCGTGCATGTGCAGGACGCTGAGCAACACTTGTTGACGCAGGCCGATGGGCCGCCTAAATCCGGTGCTTATCCCACCTCGTTCTGGGATGCCGGTGAAGTCGTCAGCGATGATCGGGAAATTGCTATACCGGCCGCAGCGCCATCGGGCCATTACTCGATCGTGCTTGGTCTGTATCAAGCGCCAGACGGCGCGCGTTTGTCGTTGGCGAATGATGCCGCGCAGACTGAAATCGTACTACCGATAGGTTTGGAAGTCCGTTGAATCGACGATCGACTGTCTTCGATAAAACCAAAGGGTTGATCCTCGCGCTGACGCTGCTGGCGTGTGCGCTGCGCGTGTA
>JADGQE010000473.1 GCA_017882055.1 Thermoflexales bacterium | reverse complement strand
AATGCCTTGCTCAGGGCAATGCGTTGATCCAGGTTCAAGTCCTGCCGCCGAAAACGCCTCAACTGTTCAATCAGTGACGCCGCGCCACCTGCGTTAATTATGGCCTGAGAATTCGTCAAAAGCAAATCCAGCGATTGGGCGTAAGCCTTGCGCTCGAACTGATGATAAGCCGCTGCCAGGTAGTTGCGCTCTTGTTCGTAATACTCTGCCGCGAGTTGATGGAAGCGCTCCCGATCGCGTCGGTTCAGGATGTGATAGCAGTAGTCGCGCACCAGGCTGTGACAATGCAGGCGCTCGTCTTCATCTTCGTCGATCAGATGGCGGTGCATCAGCGATTCAAGACGCTGCACAATATCCGTCACGCCTTCCGCATCGAGGACATGCTCGGCCAATTCACGCTCGATCGCGCCGAGAAAGATCGACAACACGCCCATCATCCGCTGCTCATCCGGCTTGAGCGCGCTGTAGATGTTGGCCATCAAGTAATCACGGATGTCACCCTTGCGCGCTAAAGCGTCGATGAAACTGCCGCGTGCAGTCGATCCCGGCGATAAGTGCGACAGGGCCAACGCGCTCAACTCAAGCAACTTGGCATTGCCTTCAGTACGCTGCCATAGTCGTGACAACTCGGCGGCTTCGAGTTGAAGGTTGCGGCTTTCGACAAAGGCCTGCGCGCCCGCTTCGTCGAAGCCCTTGAGAGACTCTGAAACCAGATGCTCCATGTCCGGCGGAACTTCGCGGCCCATGATGATGATGCGAACCGGAATATTCTGGCGCAGATCGAGGAAACGCTGTTGAATCAACTTGAAGACGTAAGCGATGTCCGGCATGCGGTTGACGATCTGAAAGTCGTCGAAGCACAGCGCGTAATCACCCGAGGCCAGCCCGGACAACAACAAGTTCATTTTTACCGTGCGATCGAGCGGCTTCTGCGCTTTGATTTCGCCCTGCAAATATCGCCACAAATTCGACTCGCCGTGGCCTTCCAGAAACGCTGCCAGGGCCCAGAACAAAGCATCGGCCGTAGACTTTTCAACCCGATCAAACGTAAACCAGAAAATGTGATCGACGCGCTCAGTGATTTCGCGCGCCAACCGCGCGCCGAGCGTCGTCTTGCCCACACCGGCCATGCCCGTGACGATGACGAATCGATCGCGCTGAAGCCGCTCGCGGTAATAAGCCAGTTCGCGATCCCGCCCGACGAGGTCTGGCACGGCCGGCACCGTTTCCATCATCAACTGCTGGTTGGACTGAATCATCACCTGCGTCGGCGTTTCACGATCTGGCATCACCAGAATCGGCGTCGCGTACGGATCGGAGGATCGCGCCACAGCCGGCAGCCCGGTCACGGCCTGCCACAAAGCGCGGGCGAGTTCGCCGGCGGTGTGATAACGTTCGGCAATCGGCTTAGCCATCGCCTTGAGGACAATCACTTCAATCGCTTCCGGCAGGTCAGGCTTGATCGAGCGCGGCAGCGGTGGCGGCTCGTTGATGTGCTTGAGGATCAGCGCGAACGCCGTCTCGCTTTCAAATGGCAGGCGGCCTACGACCATTTCGTACAGCACTACACCCAGCGAATAAATGTCGGTGTGATGATCGAGCGGCAACCCCTGTCCCTGCTCCGGCGAGAGATAGGCAGGCGTGCCCATGCTCGCGCCCGTGCCGGTCAGATTCCGGGTATCAACCATGAGTTTGGCCAGACCGAAATCGGCCAGCTGCACCCACTCGTTTTCATCCAGCAGCACATTCGAGGGTTTCACATCGCGATGGATAATGCCGCGACTGTGAGCATGATCAAGCGCGGCCGCGATTTGCTCGACGATACGCGTGATTGAAATCAGATCGATCGGGTAGTGCAGCCGATCGGTCAGCGTGCCGCCGGAGACGTATTTCATCACGATGTAACTGAGATCGTCGGCCTGGCCAAAGTCAATGACGGGCAGAATATTGGGGTGATTGAGCTGCGCGATGGCTTTCGCCTCACGCACGAACCGCTCGGAAAACTCGGGGGTGAGCGCGTGCTGTGCGGCTAGCACTTTGATCGCCACGTGACGATCGAGCGCGGGCTGGTAGGCTTTGTAGACCGACGCCATACCGCCGTGGCCAAGCGGCCCGACAATTTGGTACTGGCCTACAGTTTTGCCAACGAGATCCATGCTGCCTCTTTCGGCCAACGATAGATCATGCAGTCAAATAGAAGACACGCCGGTGGAAAAGGATCAATCGGACTGTGTGGCGTTGATTCTACAACACTTCCGTTTGGATCACAACACAGTCACAGGATCGCTCGATCATTCTGCACCAACCGATTTCAAAACAACGCGGCAGATGCAATGATTCACCTGTGGATCTGAATCGGTCTTGTCCTTGCCACGCGAATCCGGCGAAGCTGATTTTCGCTGATTCGCGGGGACACAGGCGATGAGTGGAAATGGATCAGGCGGGATCAACCCTGCGAGGCGCTCCGCGTGCGAAGCCCTCGCAGGGCCATATACGGAAGTCTATCCGTTGAGTTTCTTCAACAGGTCGGGGCGCTGGCGGAGGGCGACTCTGGCAATGCCTTTGATCTGTTTCATGTAGGTGCCCAGCGCTTTGACCGGCGCGTTGCGATCGGCGGTGGCTTTGACGGCGTCGCCGACGGCCGAGTTTTGATCGGTGTCGGCCTTGGAGTAGGCGTCGAGCACTTGCAGGGCGTTGGTGATGGTCGCGGCCGGGTAGCCGTAGATCGCCAGGACGGAGGCATAGGGTTCGGCCTGCACTGCCACACTCGGCAAGCGGCCCAGCGCCGCGACTGGAATCATCACTTTTAACGCAGCGCG